>WRAZ01000018.1 GCA_009779925.1 Chitinivibrionia bacterium | reverse complement strand
GAGCCACTAGAACTATTGTAGCCTACTAAACCACCAACACTATTAATGCCGCTATGCTCTCCAATATCTCCGAAAGCATAAGAATTGCTGATCAGACCAAAGTTCCCGCCAACCAACCCGCCTATTGCCCTCGCCATATTATTATCCAGTCTGTCGATATTCGTTCTTGAAAAAGAATTTTGAATAAAGCCGGAATTTTCCCCTGTTAACCCACCTCCTGCCCCCCACGTTGCTACTGCAGGAAGACCGATTATTGTAATATTGCCGCTTGAATACACGTTTTGAATAGAGCCAAAATTTCGGGCAACAACTCCGCCTATACGACTTCGCCCTATAATATTCACATAAACGCCAAGATTTCTAATTGCCCCGAAACTATTTCCAAACAATCCTTGTTGTTCTCCATCAGGCATATTTATAAAAACACCTCTAATAACATTGTTCCCACCATCAAATGTGCCTGAAAATTGGTTTGTAGAATTCCCAATCGGAATCCACTGATTTATATCACAGCCGTTAAGGTCAATGTCATTTGCGAGCGTAAATGTTACATTTTCAAAGCCGTTTCTTTCGCCAAGATTAGTTTTTCTCGCCAATTCTCGTAATTCGGCTTCGGTTGTTATTGTGATGTTGTTTGCATTTGACCAATCAATTTCCGCCAACGCTACACTCGCGGTAAACATCACCGCTAAAAACAAATTTCGTTTCATTTTGACCACCTTTTATTTATTAGTTTTTCGTTTTTCCAAAGACAATGCGACAAATAACGGCACAAAAAAATTGAGCCGTCTGAAAAATCTATTTATAGATACAATTACTTCAAGAAGAGAAGAGAAGAGAAGAGAAGAGAAGAGAAGAGAAGAGAAGAGAAGAGAAGAGAATTTTTTCCGTTTTCCGAGATTTCGCTTTTTCTCTTAAATATAGGTATAAAATACGTTTTGCGCAACGTATTTGTCAAGTGTTTAGAGGGGGTTTGCCCATTTTTCCGCATTTTTTTTGCCCATTCTTTTTTAGTTTTTTTACTAAATATTTTTTTACGCTTCCGCGCAGATTTTCCTACGCGAAAGCGAATTTCTTTTTGGCTTGTTTATATACCAAGACGTTTTTTTACGTCCGCCAAAGAAAGCCCCTCCTCTAACAGCGAAATCAACTCCGCTTGCCCTTCTGCTTGTCCTTCACGCCTCGCACGATTAAGCGCAGTTACTTCATTATACAACATATCTTGGCGCATACGTTCAAGCATTCGGAATTCTTCCGTTGCAGAAACGCTGCGATATGCTTCTACTGCTTGTGCCATAACTTCACCTCCTATTGATACTAATTTTTCTAACTCTTCTTCCGTGTTTGCCTTAAACAATGCAAGCCATACTGACAACTATTGTTTGTGGCAATTTGGAATAATCTTTCCCCTCGCCAAGTGCGGTCGAATATTCTCTTGCCCAATAGTTCTGCAACAAGCCGTTTTAGCAAATCGGGATACTTTACAAATATCATCTTAAATAGTGTATCAGTCTTAAATGTGTATTCAAGTTTTGCCATTTTTACTCCAAGTTATTTTGTTCTCTTAAGAAAATAATATTTGCCGAAAGAAATTGGAAGAAAATTCGTGATTTGTCGGTTTTTATGCGAACGTGTTCGCGGTTGCGGCGCGTGAAGAATGGCGTTGGGTTTGATTAATGCAATGTTGCGGGTGATGAGAGCGTTGTTTTTGCAGACATTAGGAAACGGGAAGAAATTTGAGAAATAGGGACATTTCGTTCTCAAAACCCTCTCGCGTGCGACTTTGAATTTTCAAAAACACTTTCAGCACACTGAGGACGACCGTTTGGACTCTCCACAACGACAGTGGTATTTACATTACCGCGCGGGAAAAAATCGCCGACAACCCTCAGCCATTTGGGTTCAAGTTGCTTGTTTAATTCGTCAAAGAGGAAATTTATTACTCTTTCGTGAAATGTCCCTAAGTTTCTGAATGAATTCAGGTATAGTTTCCACGATTTCAGCTCTACGCATTTTTGGTCGGGCAAATAATAAATTTCTATCGAAGCAAAATCTGGATAGCCTGTTTTAGGGCAAAGGCAGGTGAATTCGGGAAAAACTATCTTTACCACAGAATTTGAATTTTCTGCAGAAAACGGCGACGGAAAAAATTCCAATTCGGGTAATTCGCCGTTTTTTACCGCTTCTTCAAGCAAAATTGTCTCGTTTTTTGCCATAAAAAATTATCTTTCTTCCAACGGAATGTAATCCAAAGCGCCCGGTCCCATATAGATTTGGCGGGGACGGAAAATTTTAATTCCGTGTCCCATAAGTTCGCGCCACTGGGCTATCCAACCGGGCAAACGACCTAAAACAAACATAACCGTAAGCATATTTGTCGGAATTCCGATTGCTTTGTAGATAATTCCCGTGTAAAAATCGATGTTCGGGTAAAGTTTTCGCGAAATAAAATATTCGTCAGCCATAATTCGTCGCTCCAAATCTTGCGCAATGTCGAAAAGCGGGTCTTTTACGCCGCCTTTTTCGTAAAGCTCGTCGAGGAGTTTTTTGGCAAGCGCCGCGCGAGGGTCATAACTTTTGTAAAGCGCGTGCCCAAAGCCCATTAAGCGAAAATCTTTATTTGTTTTTGCTTTTTCTATGTATTTTTCAACGTTTGCGCCGTCTCTTTCAATGTTTTCGAGCATTTCTACAACCGCTTGATTTGCCCCGCCGTGAAGCGGTCCCCAAAGCGCGCAGATGCCAGCCGAAACGGAAGCATACAAACTCGCGCGGGTCGAGCCGACCAATTTTACCGCCGTTGTAGAGCAGTTTTGCCCGTGGTCTGCGTGTAAAACAAGAGTTTTATCCAAAATTTTCGCGTGAAGTTGATGCTCCGCGCTTTTTATATCGTAAGGAGAGTTCGGCGTGTCAAACATCATATTCAGGAAATTTTCTACGTACGAGAGGTTTGCCATAGGGTAAACCACAGGATAACCCATAGATTTTTTATACGAAAATGCCGCAATCGTGCGTACCTTAGAAATAAGACGCGCCGCCGTTTCGTCGAAGTTGGTGTCGTCGTGATTAATTTGCGGATAAAACGACGATAGTGAAGTTACCATCGCCGCCAAAATCGCCATTGGGTGCGCGCTCCTTGGAAATCCCGCAAAAAAGTGGTGCATATCCTCGTCTATCATAGAATGTTTTGTAAGAAATGCGCTGAATTGTGTTACTTCCTGCTCGTTGGGAAGTTTGCCGTTTACCATTAAATATGCGACTTCTCTGAAAGAAGCGCGGTTAAACAAATCCTCTATCGAATAGCCCCGATAACGCAAAATTCCTTTATCTCCGTCGATAAACGAAATCGAACTTACCGCCGAAGTCGTGTTATTAAATCCGTTATCATAAGCGATTGCGCCCGTTTGTGAACGAAGCGTTGCAATATCAATACCCAAATTTCCGTCTGTTCCCGAAATTATCGGAAGTTCGACAACCTTGTCCCCTATTTGCAGACGCGCGCTGCTCGTAGATGTATTAGGTGTACCGTCCATTTATCTTGCCCTTTTTATTATATTTTGCTTTCTTTTTCAAACGAAAATACAATTTTCCCACACGCAATAATGTATTTTTCGGTTAATTTATTAAAATAATTCAAAAAATTTACAAAAAGAGGGAAAAATGATTAGCAAAGAAGAGGCGCTGTTATATCATAAAAACGGACGACACGGCAAAATTGAGGTAATCTCAAGCAAACCGTGCAAAACACAAAAGGACTTATCGCTTGCCTACACACCCGGAGTTGCTGAGCCCTGCCGCGAAATTTACAGAGACCCGAAACTTGCAAATATCTACACAGCGCGCCAAAACTTGGTAGCGGTTATAACCAACGGAACTGCCGTTTTAGGACTTGGCGACATTGGTGCGCTTGCAGGAAAACCCGTTATGGAAGGCAAGGGAATTCTGTTCAAACGCTTTGCCGACATCGACGTTTTCGACATAGAACTGGACACTCGCGACAAAGATAAATTTATTGACGCGGTTGCTCTAATGGAGCCAACTTTCGGCGGCATAAACTTGGAAGATATAAGCGCTCCCGATTGCTTTTACATAGAGACCGAACTTAAAAAACGTATGAAAATCCCCGTTTTCCACGACGACCAGCACGGAACGGCGATAATTTCGGGGGCGGCTCTTCTTAACGCGGCAGAAATTTTGGGGAAAGATATTTCCAAAATGAAAGTTGTTTTCAGCGGTACAGGCGCGGCGGGAGTTAGTTGCGCAAAGCATTATATTGCGCTTGGCGTAAAAAAGGAAAATCTTTTTATGTGCGATAGAAAAGGCGTGATTTATGACGGTCGCGAAGACATTCTCGGCACTCCAAAAGAAGAATTTGCCGTCAAAACCAACGCGCGCACTCTCGCCGAGGCATTAGTCGGCGCGGACTGTTTTGCGGGACTGTCATCAGGCGGAATTGTAAGCAAAGAAATGTTATCAAAAATGAACACCAACCCTATTATTTTCGCAATGGCAAACCCCGACCCCGAAATAACTTACGAAGACGCAAAATCGGTTTTCCCCGATTGCATTATGGCAACCGGAAGAAGCGATTATCCAAATCAGGTAAACAACGTTTTGGGCTTCCCCTTTATTTTCCGCGGCGCGTTAGACGTCTGCGCAAAAGACATAAACGAAGAGATGAAACTCGCCGCAACTCTCGCATTGGCAAAACTAACCAAAAAAGGCGATATCCCACAGTCGGTTTTGGAAGCATACAACGTAGAAAAACTGGAGTTCGGCAAAGATTACATAATCCCCAAGCCACTCGACCCGCGCGTTTTGGTCGATGTAAGTTTGGCGGTGGCAAAAGCAGCAGTAAAAAGCGGTGTGGCAGAAGAACCGAAAGCCGATTGGGCGAAATACGAGGCGGAATTGGTTGAGTTGGCGGAGAGGATAAACAATTAAAAAAAGCACAGTCGATTTTCGAGGTAAAACCTACTAAGCGACTGCGCTATTGGCAAAAACTTGCCTTTCTGTTTAACCGATTGCTCGGTGCGGCATGTTTTTCCGCTTTGTTTTTACTTATTCGTAATGTCCCTTTGCTGAAATAATTTCAACGGTTATAATTTCGTCCATTATCGAATATACAAGGCGATGTTCGTGATTTATTCTGCGCGACCAAACCTCACCTTTTTTATACTTTAAGCGTTCAGGTTTTCCTGTCCCGCTTCTTGGGTGTCTTTCCAGTTCCAAAAGAAAACCGGCAATTTTTTTGTAAGCAGAGAGGTTTCCTGCTTTTTTGTATTCGCGAATTTGTTGTTTTATGTCGTCAGGAATAAACAGGTCGTAAATCATAAACTATCAAGAAATCTTTCTAAGGCATGTTCGCCTTTTATTAAAGTTCCTTGCTTTTTTCCAAGGTTTTTGATACCTTCTTCAACTATCGCCAAATTTCGCGGGTTGTCGAACCAAGGGTCTCCGCTCGGACTTGGATTATTTGGTTTATTTGGCTTTCTGGGTAGGCGTTTCACCAAAGTTAATTTAATATAACTATCTGCGTATTGCACAAATACGTTGTCATTAGTCGCCATTTCACAGTATTTCACCGGCGTTTTTTTGAATTCGGTCGGACTGATTACAAGCATATACTTCTCCTTTTTTACAATAATATACTATTTGCGCCGAACAATAGGGGCGAATTTTCATTCGCCCGAAAAAAACAACTAGAAGAAAAAAAGAAAACACCACGAAAATTCAAGCGAGGTGCATTTTTTTCAAAGCAAAATGAAACTTCTCCGCAACAGAATTTTCGTTTTACAACCTTGTTTACTGATGTAAAATAATATTTGGCATTGAACAAACTCAGAAATTTGATAGATTATTCTATTTTTTGTTTAGTTTTTTGAAAAATACATAACAAAGCGCTTTTTTCGGTTTTCATTTCTTGCAATAACGTATTTTTCAGATAACAGAAACGAGGTAGGTAAATTTATGAAACCGCATATCGACAAAATAAAAAACGAGTTAGAGATATTAAAGGACATAATTATTAAAAATGTCCCAACCGAACAGATTTATCTTTACGGCTCGTATGCCTACGGAACTCCGCATAAAAATTCGGATATTGACATTTATATTGTTATGAAAGACGATGCAAATATGCGGGAATTAGACGCTATGACCGCAGTAAATCTTGGAAGAATAAGACGTAGATTAGGAAAACCCGTTGATGTATTAGCGTTAAAGAAAAATCGTTTTTGGGACAGGGCAAGCGATACCACAATGGAAAGAAAAATTACAAGAGACGGAATAAAAATTTATGGATAGAAACGAAGAATTAAGGCAGTGGTTTGCCCTTGCCGAGCAAAATTTGCAAGTTGCAATTCATTAGAAAATTTCGCTCTATACATTTTTTCGCTTATTTTTCTACGAATACCGTACAAGTCCGCTCAGCAAAATATCGCTTCCGAGGGTTTGCGTTTCGGTTTTTTCTAAAGTTATCGGCGCTGAAAGTTGCAGGGGACTGTTTAATTGAAGCCCGTGCGCATTTCCGCCGAGAATTTTTGTGGCGTAAAATAAAAAAAGACGATTTATTGCGCGTGCTTCTAATGCGTTTGCGATTAGTTTTGAGCCGCCCTCTAATAAAACACTGTCGATTTCCTCGCTCCCGGCAATCTCCAAAAAAGACAAAAATACGTCTTTGTAATCGCTCTCCCCCGTCGCCCAGATTTCTACGCCGTCCTTGTCTATTTCACGATATTTATCGATGCCGCGCAAAACTAAAATCGAGCGGTGATTTTTGGCGTTTTGGCGAAAGAAACTGCCTTGTCCTGCGTTTTTGTCGGAGGCAAACACTATACGGACAGGGTCTTTTGCACCCTCTATTCCCCGCACGGTAAGTTGCGGATTGTCTGCCGAAAGCGTGCCGTTTCCGACTGCTATCGACGAATAAATCGAGCGCAGAAAATGCGTGTGTTGGCGTGATTTTTCGCAGGTTATCCATTGCGAGTTGCCGAAATCATCTGCGATTTTGTTATCTAATGTAAGCGCAAGTTTTGCCGCTACAAACGGTTTTTTGCGCGTTATATACCAAAAAAAATCTTCGTTTAAGCGGGTTGCTTCATCTGCCAAAATTCCTGTTTCAACTTCTATTCCTGCGGCGCGTAATTTTTCTGTTCCTCTGCCTGCGACTTGCGGATTGGGGTCAAGGCAGGCGATAAAAACGCGCTTTATTCCTGCTTTTATTATGGCGTCGGTGCAAGGCGGAGTTTTGCCGTAATGACTGCACGGTTCAAGAGAGACGTATAAATCTGCGCCATCGCTCAGTTCGCCCGCGCCAAGAAGCGCGTTTATTTCGGCGTGGTTTTCGCCGACCGCTCCCGTCGCACCTTTGCCGATGATTTGCTCGTCTTTCACGATAATTGCTCCGACTGCGGGGTTGGGCGCGGTCTTTCCTTTGACTTTTTTAGCGCATTCAAGCGCAATTTCCATAAATTTTGCTTCCATAATGAGTGAAAATACTATTTCCCACAAAAAATTCTGCAACTAAGAGCAAAAAAAACGTATTTTATCCGCAAATTCTTGGAGGTAATAGAACAGTGAGAATAAAATTGTGCTTAATTTCATTATTATTTATGTTTTCGGCAATGACTTTTGCCGACGAACTTCGCACGCTCACAAACAGAGGAACTTCGGCGCTCAGGCGCGGCAACGTCGAGCGGGCGCTTGAGCATTTCAGCGCGGCGGTCGAAAGAAATCCCGAAAGCAATGAGGCAAAATTCAATAAAGCCCTTGCGCTTTCGTATATGGGAAAAATAGAGGAAACCGAGGCGATTTTATCCGAATTAAATTTTGAAAACAGCGAGCAAAATATCCAAGTTCTTAATTTGAGAGCAAAGATTTCGGAAGCAATAGGCGACCTTTTCGCACAAAACGAAGCACAACCCGATTTTAACAAAGCGCGGACTGCCTACCAAAACGCGCGCGCATTTTATTCACAAGCGCTTGATTTAGAGCCGAGAAGGCAAAATCACAGAAATTACATAAAGGCGCGAATTGAGAATTTATCGAACAAAATAAGAGAATTGCCCGAAAACGAGCAAGACGAAAATCAAGACGGAGACGGCGACGATAATCAAGACCAAAACGACGAAAATGAAAACCAAGACGGCGACAACCAAAACGAGCAAAATAATGATGAAAACGAGCAGAACAACGACGAGCAAAATCGTCAGAACGAAGAAGAACGCGAGCGCGAACGAGAGCAACAACAGCGCGAAATGGAAGAAAGAATAGAGGACGCTAACCGTCTTATTGAACTTTTTGCCGACGACGCAAGCGAACTGAAAAGACCGCCTCAACAAATTGCGCAACCTGCGGCAGGCGGAAAAGAGTGGTAAAATGAGAATGGCGAAAATAATTTTTGCAGTAATTTTGTTTGTCGGACTTGTGTTTTCCCAAGATGTAAGACGCTTTGCTATGACAACAAACAACACAAATGCGTCTGTCGGCGATGTCGCTTCGGTTATGCTTGAACTTCAAACAAACGGAGCGGTTTCCGTAAATATTCCGCAGTTTGCCGAAAACGAGAATTTTTCGGTATTGAGTGCAAACAGAACACAATCAACTTCGACCAACATTTCAATTGTAAACGGAAGAAGGACTACCGAAAACACCACAACCACTCGCTTTATGTATCAAATTCGCTTTAATTCGCAAGGGCAAATTACCTTGCCGCCGCTTTCTCTTAACATCGGCGGAAATCAAATGACGAGCAATTCAATAACGTTTAACGTAAGCACGGGCGAACGTCCTGCGGCACAGCTTGGTCCCGTTAGCGTTAGATTTATCCGTGAAAGAAGCACACTTTTTAAGGGCGAACAAGCAAGAATGACCGTGCGCATTCAAGTTCGCGCAGGCTCGGGCGCTCAACTTACAAACGATGGATATGTCCGATTTTTGAACTCCATACAAGAAGCGCTTTCGGGAAATTTTACCATATCCGCGCTTGTCAACTCGCCTGCAACAAGGCAGGAAGTCATAAACGGAGTGCCGCACGTTGTCTATGATTTACCGTTCAATCTTGTGCCGCTTGATACGGGCAGATTTACTGTTCCGCCGCTACAACTTTCGTATATCACAGAAGAAAGAAGCGGTGGGCGCGACCCGTTCGACGGCTTTTTCGGCGGGATGTTTAACGTTCGTCAAAGGCAGACAAGTACAAATTCGCCATCGCTTTCGTTTACTGTAAACGATGTTCCGCGCCCGCGCCCCGCAAATTTCAGCGGAATAGTCGGCGAAGTGCGGCTTACTGCAAGCGTAAACACCGACTCGGTTGCCGTCGGAGAAGCAATAACATTGAGAGCGACATTAAGCGGAAGAATGCCGAGCGCAATGTTGGGCGACATAGAATTGGAGAGAATTCCCAACCTGAATATTTTTGCTCCCGAACGAAGAATTACACGCGACACAACCGAAAACGGAATTATGACTACAAAAAATTTTTCGTGGATAATAATTCCTCAAAGAGAGGGAACTTTTAATATTCCTATACGCGATATTGTGTGGTTTGACCCAAACAGCGCAACATTCAGAACAACCTCCGCAGGTAGTTTCACAGTTAAGGCTGTAGGCAACAACGAAGAAAGGGTCGTGGCAAGAAGACACCTAACACAGACCGAAATAGCAACACTGGGCGACGATATTCGCTACATAAAAACGCAATTTTCCACAAACGATATTCGGCAAAAATTTGAGTTGCGCACGCTTTTTTACGTATTTTTGTCAATTTGGGCGGTTGCTTTAATTCTGATTTCAGCAAAACTTAAAACGATATTTTTCGTGAAAGACGCAAGCGAACAAAAGCGCAGTAAAGCATATTCGGCGGCAATTCGCGACATAAACAAAGGAAAAATCTCGGAAATTTCGGCAATTCTAAAATATTTAAGCGCCAAAACAGGCGTTGAGTGCGGCTCAATGAAATACGACGAAATAGAAAAGTTGCTCGAAAGCCGAAACGTAAGCAAATCCGTCTGTCAAAAATTAACCGCATTTTTCAGAAACGTAGAAATGGCACGATACGCGTCATCCGACTTACAGAAAAACCACTCAAAAGAAAGTATCGAAATTTTGAAAAACATCGACAAGGAGATAAAATGAGAAAGAAAACACTGCTTCTTTTAACGATGTTTTTAGCGTTGATTAACGTCTCAGCGCAAGACTTATCCGAAGCATTGCCAATACAAGAAAATCACGAAATACAGGAATTGCAGATACAAACGCTACAACAACAAATCCCGGACAAACGCGAACTGTTTGAAAAAGCAAATCGCCTTTATTCCGAAAGAGACTTCGACGCCGCGCTTGTTTTATACAAGCAAATTTTACAGCATCACGGCGAAAATTCGGCGGTTATGTACAATATTTCTAACAGCGCGTTCAGAAACGGCGACATCGGTACGGCGATTTTATTTTTGGAGCGAGCAAAAATCCTTGCGCCCCGAGACCCCGATATTTTGGCAAATCTGAACTTCTTGCGGCGGCAAACAGTCGATAAATTTGTCGAAGAGGAAGCAGGCTTTTTTAAGAAAATTTTCATTGATTTTCAAAGTTTGCTAACGCTTGAAACGCAGATAATAATTATTTTATCACTTTCGGCTCTTATGGTTTTGCTTTTAGCTTTTGTACTTTTTTCACCCAAACGGCGCAACTTAAAAATTTATGTTATTATGATTTTGTTTGTCATAACGTTTATTTTGGGAATTTCGGCAAAAATCAAATACGAAATACAAAAAAACAATATTCGCGCTGTTATTATGGTTGAAGTAATCAGTGCTGTAAATGAGCCGAGAGGCAATACACCGATTTTCACTGCGCACGAAGGCACGGTTCTGAGAATTGTAAATACATCTGGCGATTGGTATTTTGTCTCGCTTCCAAATGGCTTAAGCGGATGGGTACAATCAAAATTTGTGGAAAGAATTTGAGAAAAACACAATATCTATAATAAGGAGAATATTATGGCAGTTATCGGAATTATCGGCGGGAGCGGACTTGACAATCCCGACATCTTAAAAGACGCTAAAGACGAAATTATTACAACACCATACGGAGCGCCGTCGTCGCCCCTTAAACACGGAACAATTAACGGAGTTAAGGTAGTTATGATTGCTCGACACGGGCGCGAACATACTATTACACCGTCAACCGTAAATTATCGTGCAAACATAAACGCACTGAAACGCGCAGGTTGCACTCACATTTTGGCGACAACTGCCGTCGGCTCGCTCAAAGAAGAGATAGGACGCGGCGACTTGGTGATTATTGACCAATTTATTGATTTCACTAAGCAACGGAAAATGTCTTTCTACGAAAAATTTGAAGTAGGCAGCCCCAAACACTGTCCGATGGCAACGCCTTTTGACGAAAACCTGCGAAACATTTTAATTGCAGAAGTATCAAAATTAGGCTATAAACACCATAAAACAGGCACGCTTATAACCATAGAAGGACCTCGTTTTTCAACTCGCGCGGAATCAAATATGTTTCGCTCTTGGGGCGCGGAAATAATAAATATGTCTGTCGCAACCGAAGCGGCTCTCGCCAACGAAGCCGAAGTTCCGTACGCGGCGGTTGCAATGAGTACGGACTACGACTGCTGGAAAACCGACGAAGAGCCGGTTTCGTGGGATGCGATAGTGGAAATTTTCACTGAAAATGTAGGTAAAGTGACCACTCTTTTAGAAGCGACGATTACAAAAATCGGAAATCAATAATTATTTACGATAATTGCTGTGGGCGGCGTATGCCTTTGCCGCCTGCATTGATTTTTGCGCGCCCGAAATCTCTTTTTTAAGGGAGTCGTGCAATTCTTTCGCTTTTTCTATAAGTACCTCAGAATCAGACAAAGCCGCCAAAATAAGCGCTTGAATTTTTTGCTCAACTTCGCTTATTTGCGCTTGGCTTGCTCCGAGTTCAAGCCCCGTTCTTTGCTTTTGAAGTTGTGCCACTTCATTAAGAAGCTCTTCTCTTTGCCTGAGAATTTGCTCGTACCCTTCGTTGTCAAGGTCGATTTGCGCTGTAATTCGGACTATGTCCGAATACAATTTTTCTATTTTCTGCAATATTTCAAACTGAGTTTTATACACTTTTATTCCTTCTTAAATTCAGATTTAGCCTGCCGCGTATCCAACATCACCGTTTGCCGACATTCTTACTGTCTGTGCGGCTTCTTTCCACGCTTCGCGAAGTTCCGTCAAATATCCCAATATTTCTACTATGTGGGTGTTTTCGGGGTGAGCTATCGACTGATTTATTCTATACTGCATATATTCGTAAAGCCGAAAAAGATTATTGGCGATTTCACCGCCGCCAACTTCAAAATTTAATGATGAAATAAGTTCGGTAATAGCGTCGTTCATTTTGTAAAGATGCTTATTGCGTTGCTCTATATGTTTAAAGTCCGTCGGAAGTTCTGAAACTGCCGTACCGTGCTTTATAGCAACGTCATAGCACATAACAAGCAGTTTGCCTCTGTCGGCGGTCTCCACATTAGCTGACTTGTAAGCGTTGTAGCCTTGGTTCATATTTTTATCTCCTTTAACAAAGAATTTACTGAGAAAATACATTATTGCAACATATTTATGCGATTTTTTCGATTAAAACCGACTTTTCCCAAAAATTCGGCGATGTTGCATAGGTACATCGCCGAATTTATATCAAATCATACGTCTGATTACACTATTGTTGTTGCCGTTGCGGCAACTGTGCAAACATTGCTGACTGTTGACTGTTAAGCAACAGCATCGTTTGCTCCATTCTGGCAAATTGCATAACCAAACGAGCATTGTAAGCGTCCACTCTTCGTTGTGCCATATCGACTTGATTGTCAATATTTCTTATTCTTGAGTTGAGAGACTCTCTTTTTCTTACAATAACGCCGTCAACGGAATCGGTCAACTGTCTGACGCGGGTTTCAACAGCACCTGCAAGACCTCTTGAAAAAGTAAGCGTAGAAATTTCACCGTCAACACCGCCGCTACTACCGATAGGTGCCGTAATAGACATACCTGCCGCAGGACCTGCGCTAAAAGTGACAACCTCACCGTTTCTTGTTCCTGTTACCCAATCTCCGCCGCCGTTCAACAATCTTATTTGGAAAGTTTGTACAGGCTCTTCGTCCCAAAGCAGGTCATCTCCGTCTTTAGCTTGAACCATAACGCGCTCACCGTCTTTGTAAAGAGGAGTAATGCCGTCATCTTCATACGCACCCGTCATTCTCGGAACTTGTCTTGTTCCCATAAACTCTCTGAGTTCGTAAGTGCCTTCTTGTGTGCTACCTGTATTTCTACCAAGACTTATACGGTCATTACTACTTACTCCGCTTGTTGCAAAAACGCTAACAACACCATCAAAATCCTTCCTCAGCATTTCTCCGAATTTGCCTTTGTCAAATTGCAAATCGCCTGTTTGAGGGTTAGTTGTTATACCGAAATGCGCAAGCGATACTTGCTGTCCGTTAAAGTTAACGGTTTGTTGGAAAATCGCCCTCAAACTTTGGTTAACGTTTCTGACGGTAGAATCCCCGAAAAGCGCGCCTCTTGTGGGGTCTGCACCATTTACACCCGGAGTAAAGCCCGTATTGTCTCTTTCAAAACGAAGCATTGCATTAAAGGTTTGTATAAGCTGTTCAACATTATTTGTTATTGCCTGATCGTCTCTGGAAACGTTGATATTAACCGGAGCGGTAGTAATTTCTTTTAGTTCAAAAGTCATTCCGTTAATTCTGTCGCTTACGGTATTGGAATTTGATGTCATATTAATACCGTTAATACTGAATATTGCGTCCTGCCCCGCTACAAGAGGTGTAGCTTTGTCGCCGTTTGCATCTAAAAATCCAAGATTTTGCAAAACATTTCCGCTGACATCATCAATGTCAATACCTGCCGCTCCCCCATCATTGTTGGTCAAAACCAAACGAAAATCACCATCACCCGCACGGATAACCGAAGCCATTACATTAGTTCTTGTAATATTACCGTCTGCGTCCGTTGAAGTAGCGTTATTTATTCTTGTGCGCAAATCGTTGAGAGTGTCGGTTTCGCGAACTTCTATTTCAACGCCGTTAATACTAAATGTTCCCGACATATTAAGCGCGGCATTCGTATCTTCTACCTTGCCGGTTCCTTCTCCGCTGCTCCCCAACTTTTCTCTCTGAGCAAGTTGCGTTACCTGAACCGAGAAAAATCCCGCACTTACACTGCTACCTGATGTTGTTATACCGACAGCAGAATCATTTGAAGAAGTAGCTCTAAATTGATTAAAACTATTTACATTACTGAGCGCCGCGGCTCTGGTTTGAAGTTCATTCAACTGCGAACCCATTCTCGAGAACGCGTCCAACTGTCTGTTAACAGTAGTTCTTCTGTCGGTAATTCGAGTTACTTCCTGTTGCCTTATGGCAGTAAGTTGCGAAATAATTGTTGATACATCTATCCCCGAAGTACCTGTCATAGTAATAGCCATAATAGCCTCCTTTTCTTTTTTTCCGCAAACTATCCCTTTTTTGTAGCGGAAATAATTATTTTATCCCTAATTCATTAGTGTTTATCGGCAATTTTCCGAGAAACTTTACAAAAACAGTAATTTTATTTGGATTGATTGGAGACAAATGGAAGACGAAGAGCAGGAAAACTTAAAATTATATCGATTGGTCGGATATTTCGTAGTTATATTCACCATATTAGGTATTTTCGGTATGGGCGCGGTATGGCTTTATCTGCACAACACAAAAGTTGATGTGCTTCATTTGGAATTTCCATACGTCGGCGATTTAAGATTTGACGACCCTTTCACCATAAACGGATATCAGGTCGGTATGGTAAAGGGCATAAAAGTACTCGGTCCGAACCGCGTAATCTTGGATATATATATGCGCAAACCAGTCGATATTCACGAGGGATACAGGTTATTTATAGGTGATTTGGGAATTTTCGGCGAACGGCTTGTATGTTTGGAAAACGGACCTTCCGACGCGCCTTTGGTAAACCAGAGAGACACGCTTTCGGGCGAATATTTTATGGGGATTTCCGATATGCTCGGCAGAATGATGGAACTCCGAGATTTTCTTGACACTGCAATTGCTTTCGTCGGCAACATTCATCACGGAAGCGACACTACAAAATCAATTATAGAATGGGTAAGCGACACCAAAAATACGCTTGACCGCTTTTTTGATAACCTTAACACATTCTCGTTTGATATGCACAAAGATTTGCCGCAAATTTTAGAGAAAATAACTAATCTTAATAACACCCTAAACACCGATTTGCAAAGATTTGACGAAAAACTTCCCGATATTTTAGAGAGAACATCTACAATTATAGACGTCGCGGATACTATGCTTGTAAATATTGCCAAAATTCAAAGAATTGGCGGCGACGCGCAAAATTTTGTGGACATATTCGATGAAATCGACATTATCTCGCTCAACCAATCGTTGGTAGGCATTCAAAGAGAACTCGGAGAAATTACTTCCGAAGCGCACAGATTGCGACTGTTCTTGAGACGTTGGCAATAAAAATTGTAGGGGCGAAAAATCTTTCGCCCAAATTAAAAACAAAATCCGTGTAATTGGGCGAAAGATTTTTCGCCCCTACACAATTTCCGCATTACTCCGCTTTCAATACAACCTCAAAACCGTTGCTGTCTAATGCAAGAGTTTTTCCTGCCGTTAGTTCTCCCGAAATAAGCATTCGCGAAGCGGGAGTCTCTACAAGGCGCTGAATTGTACGCTTAATCGGTCTTGCGCCGTATTGCGGCTCATAACCCGTTTCGGCGATAAGTTCGAGCGCCGCGGGCGTGGTTTTCAATTCTATGAGCAAAGTCTTCAGGCGCTTGCGGAAGTTCTCCATCTGCATTTCAACAATTTTTGACAACTGCTCCTTATCCAAATACGTGAAAATCACGCGCTCGTCAATTCTGTTCAAAAATTCGGGGCGGAAATGCTGCTTTAAAACATTGTCAATCTCGTCCGCAAATTCTACTGAATCTCTGTCCGCATTTTCGGCAATAACGTCGCTTGCCAAATTCGACGTCATAATAACTATAGTATTGCGAAAATCCACCGCTCTCCCTTTGCCGTCGGTAAGTCGTCCGTCGTCCAAAAGTTGCAACAAAACGTTAAAAGTATCGGGATGCGCTTTCTCGATTTCGTCAAACAAAATCACCGAATACGGACGACGACGAACTGCCTCGGTCAATTGACCGCCGTCGTCAAAACCGATATATCCGGGGGGCGCGCCTATGAGCCGAGCAACTGCGTGTTTTTCCATATACTCGCTCATATCAATTCTGATAAGCGCCTTTTCGCTGTCGAATAAATTTTGCGCCAGAGCCCGTGCAAGTTCGGTTTTTCCTACGCCTGTAGGTCCCAAAAACATAAAACTTCCTACGGGACGATTTGGGTCGTTAAGCCCCGCTCTCGCCCGCAAAACCGCCTGCGCCACCACATCAACCGCCTCGTCTTGTCCGACAACTCTTTCGTGCAAATGTTCCGTTAAAGCGAGCAGTTTTTGTTTTTCGCTTTGCACCAACTTGCTCACGGGAATTCCCGTCCATTGCGAAACGATTGCGGCAATATCTTCCTCGCTTATTTCTTCGCGCAAAAGATTATTTTCACGACTTGCCGCCTCAATTTCCGCTCGTTTCAGCTGTTCTTCGAGAGTTGGTATTTCGCCGTGCCTAAGTTGCGCCGCCGTGTTAAGATCGTAATTTCGCTCCGCTTTTTCGAGTTCGAGACGTTTTTCTTCGAGCGTTTTGCGGATTTTTTGCGATTTTTCCACGCGCTGTTTTTCCACTTCCCAACGAGCGGTCAAATCTCGTTTTTTCTCTTGGACTTCGGCAAGTTTTTTCTTTATTTCTTCGAGACGGCGCTTTGAAACATCGTCTTTTTCTTTTTTCAGCCCTTCAATTTCAATCTGCAACTGTAATTCCGTTCTGTTTACTTCGTCGATTTCTACAGGTGAACTATCGATTTCCGTGCGAACTTTCGCCGCCGCTTCATCGACCAAGTCAATAGCTTTGTCGGGCAAAAATCTGTCGGCGATATATCTGTCCGAAAGCGTTGCCGCCGCTACCAAAGCCGAGTCCCGAATAGCAATCCCGTGGTGGCTTTCGTAGCGCTCTTTTAGTCCGCGAAGTATCGAAACAGTGTCTTCAACGCTCGGTTGCGACACAAAAACCTTCTGAAATCTGCGCTCCAACGCCGCGTCTTTTTCGACATATTTGCGATATTCGTCGTTGGTAGTTGCGCCGATACAGTGCAATTCGCCGCGAGCAAGCATAGGTTTCAGCAGATTTCCCGCGTCCATTGCGCCTTCCGCCGCGCCCGCGCCAACGACCGTATGCAATTCGTCGATAAAAAGAATTATGCCGCCGTCGCTTTCTTTTACTTCTTTGAGCACTGCTTTAAGCCGCTCTTCAAATTCGCCGCGAAATTTTGCCCCCGCAATAAGCGCGCCCATATCCAACGCCAAAAGTTTTCTGTCTTTCAGCCCTTCGGGAACGTCGCCTTTTATTATACGTATAGCCAAACCTTCGGCAATGGCGGTTTTTCCGACCCCGGGGTCGCCGACAAGCACGGGATTATTTTTGGTTTTGCGCGACAAAATTCTCATAACGCGCCTAATTTCGTCGTCGCGACCAATTACAGGGTCGAGTTGTCCTTTCGCCGCTTTTTGCGTTAAATCGATGGCGTATTTTTGCAAAACTCCGTCCGTTTGCTCGGGATTTTGCGATACCACGCGATTATTCCCGCGAATTGCCTTTAATTCTTTCTCAAAGTTTGCCGCGGTTATTCCGTTTCGCGAAAAATAATCGCGCACGTCCGCCGCATTTTCCAAAATCGCCTCAAATATATGCTCCACGCTCAAAAATTCGTCGCCGTTTTTCTTTGCTTTTTCTTCGGCTTTGGTCAAAGCAATCATTCCATCTCTCGAAAGAGTGGTGGAATTTGCTCCAGAGCCGCTGACAACAGGCAGTTTTTTGAGCATAGTTTCGGCAAAATCAATCACCGAATTTGCGCTTAATCCTAATTTTTGGCACAAAGTTGCAATCGTCCCGTCGTTATCGGAAAAAAGCGCCTTAATTATATGCCAATTCCCTATTTCCTGATGCCCGCTCGCCGCCGCGTATCCGTAAGCGCTTTGGATTGCCTCCTGAGTTTTCTGAGTCCATTTTTCTTGGTTCATAATTTCCTTCTCCTTTTGTTTTTATTTACAAAGGGCAATTATCGTGCCAAAGTCAATTTTGTTGCGAATTGAAACAAATTTGGAGAACCGGCTATATTTTTAGTTGCAGATTGAAACGGGTAAAACACTGTTTTTTTTAATATTTTTTTATATCTGCTATTTTTTAATATGCGCAAATATTATTTTATTGTTGCGAAAAATGCAGATTGCAGAGATTTCTTCTCTGCGTTCTGTTATGTTAATTTCTTGATGAAAAAATCAATCAAGAGTAGAATTGCCTTTATAGGTTGTTCTGCTTACTCTTTGGTTGTTTAACAATAACAACAGAAAATTCTGCATTTTTCGCAAAAAAACACGAATTACCGGCGGAACAGCCTTTCCCGCTGTTTTTGCTTTAACTTTTCAACTTTATAGGAGGTTGGTATTATGGGAAAATTTAATTTTTTTAAAGCTTTAGTTATATTGTTGGCATTGGTTATGTGCGCCAAAGCAGATATAATGGGCAATTACAATCGTATTGGTATTGGTATTCAGCGAGATAATGAAGTCGGGATGTTTATGGCTAATTTCGCACGAAGACAAGGCGTTTCGGATTTCGGGATTAAATTCGGATTAGGAGCCAACACTTTATGGTATGACGAAGAATTCGGTACTACCAGAGATGTTATGCGTAATATCAGTTTTAATCTCCATTACGAATTTATCAATCACGTAATTGTCGGAACGGAAGTCGGATTAAATTTCAGCGCTTGGCGATATATGGACCGTAATTGGCATTTTGACAGATGGGGTGATGAAATTATGGGAAATTGGACGCGAGAAGTTGAATACAGGATTCCGCAATTTGTTTTGTCGCCAAGAATTGGATATGAGTGGCTTATTAACCAAAATATGAAATTGCAATATCGTATAATTTATTCGGTCGCTTTGGGTTCAATGCCCAGTAAATATTTAAGAGATTGGGGAGCTTCCAACGCAGAGCTTAAATTCAGAAATCACTCGATTGGCAACGATATAAGTATTTATCGTGATTGGGTTGCATTAAATTTCGGATTTAGTTTTATTAACGTGCAACGAACAGAGTTGCGCGAAAGAGGGTTTAGCGATGAGTCCAGAAGTTCAATTAATTTGAAAACTAATCTCGGTATTAGCTTGTTGTTTTAAGAAAATAAGCTTTTAGCATTTTTTTAATAAGGAACGGCTCGACAAGTCGTTCCTTTATTTATATTACTGCCACCACCTCAACCTCAACCAGCGCACCTTTGGGCAAGGCGAGAACTGCAACGCAGGAACGGGCTGGTTTGCCTGTAAAATGCTCGGCGTAAACCTCGTTAAATACTGAAAAATTTGCCATATCCGTCAAAAAACAGGTGGTTTTTACAACTTTAGACAAATCACTGCCAGCCGCCGTCAATACTGCTTTTAAGTTTTGAATTACTTGCTCTGTTTGCTCTTTTATTCCGCCGATTATCATTTCGCCTGTTTCGGGCGAAAGAGGTATTTGCCCGGACGTGTAAACCAAGTCGCCCGAAACAACCGCGTGAGAATACGGACCTATAGCGCGCGGCGCGCCGGTTGCTGTTATTGCTCTCAAAACGGCACTCTTTCTTCTTTATTTTTACGCGAAATCGGCTTTTCTTTTTTTTCGTTGAAATTCATTTGAGCTTCAATGTTTCTCAGAATAAAGCGATACAGATTAGCCCGCTCAACGTCTATGTCTTCAGGAGAAACGATACTGCCGCTTTCGCCCGAAGCCAAAAGTAAATTGGCGGAAAAACCGCGCTCAAAAAGCACGTTAAGAATTTTCAGATTTATAGGAATAACTTTGTATTCGCTTCCAAGTCTAAGCAACGACATAAAATTAAAAAGTTGTGAAAGCGGCATAACTCTTGCATATTTCATCATTCCGAAACTGCGGAAAACTTTGTCTTCCATAACGATTTTCGCCTCTTTAAAAAGCCGTTTTCTCGCTTTGGTTTCGGCTGTTATCAATGCGTTTTGAATTTCTCGCGTTTTTTCGATAATTCCGTCTTCGTCCAAGCTCGAAAACGAGCCGACCATTACTTTAAAAAATCCGCCCCAAGCGTCGTATCTTTCGTTGTAAAGTCCTTGGATTGTCGCTCCCATAACAAGCAAGCCGTTAATGGTTTCGGTCATTTCTTCAAGCAATACAAGCGCGGGAAGATGAACTACAGTCTCTACCCAAAGTCCACTGCCACACTCTTCGGGCTTTGCCGTCAAAAAACCCAAACGGGGCTCGTAGGCGTAAAGCAATTCCTCGCCCAAAACGTTATCCGCCTCGTTGAGCTTGGCAAGCGTTTGTTTTTCGTTTCCGATGTCGCAGAAAGATATAATATCCAAATGATTTTTTGTATTCACCAAAATAATCGGCGCAGTATTTCCCATACCTGCAACAGCCCCGCGCATCCAATCGCAACTCATTGTGTATGCGGGAATTATATCCTTTTCAAAAAGCAACATTTCAATAATATTACTACCCGTCAAAAGGTTCATTTCGACAAAATCTTCTTCGCTGTAGATTTTCGCTTTTTTAATAGCGTCCAAAACGTCATTGTATATAGACTCTTTCTCTGAAGCAATCGAATTTTCGAGGAAAGGATACTTTTTTATGTTGCGCGATAAACCGAATTTCTGCGACAAAACTATCGCGGGATTTTTAGTTGATGATTTATCGATTTCGAGCCATTTAGGTTGCGTTCGGACAAGATATTGGGCTTCCTTCATTCAGCAGTTGCCCTCTTTGTCTGCAAAGTTTTCATTCCGTCTCGAATTTTCGCCGCCAACTCAAAGTTTTGGTTTTTCACGGCAAGATTTAACTCGCTTTGAAGGTGCTCAATGTCGTTCCAAACGATTTTGGGACTGTAATATTTACCGCTGTATGCTTTGCCTTCGCTGAAACGGTTGTGTTTTTTCATAAGAATATTTTCGAATGTGCTATAACATTTTGCACAACCCGCTTTTTGCATTTTTTCGACGTCTTCCGAAGAAATTCCGCAACCCGAACACTGAATAATCGGTCCTTTCGGAGCTTGGTTTTTCGCCAGCGAAGCGTCGCCTTTATTTGAACGAGGCGTCGCCGCTCTTCCGAACAAATCACCCGCAAAAGACATCACCATATTTTGCAAAAACGCCGGAACGCCGCCGCAACATCCTTCGTCGTCGCCGCAATCGTATTCGTAAGGAACACCGTTTTCGTTAAGCCCGTCGTCCTCGTATTCTTCGTTTCGGCTGATTTCTTCTATTTGTATTATAGGCATTATGGGCAGATTAAAGTTGCTCGCAATATTCCCGAACGGGGCAATACGAGCGAAACATTCGCCGCAATAGTGTCGCTCTTCCTTTTTCCCGTTGACTACCGAAGTGATTTGGCTTATCGCAGGTTTTCCGCATTTTTCACATATCATCATAACTTACCGTCCTTTCTTTCGAGCGCTCCGCCCGACAACGACAATCGATAATCCAAAGAATTCGCAACGACGTCGTCGTGTGTAGCAATGAGGAATATACTTTTATTCGCAGCGCTTATGCGGAAAATTGTTTCAATAAATAATTTTGTGTTCGCCAAGTCCAGATTTCCCGTCGGTTCGTCCGCTAAAATGATGTTCGGCTCGTTAAATAATGCTCTTGCTAACGCAACCCGTTGTCTTTCGCCCCCCGACAATTCGCAGGGAATGTGCTTTGCTCTGTCTTTGAGCCCAACTTCTTCGAGCAACATAGCCGCTCTCTTTTGAGCAGTTTTTTGCCCGATTTTTGCGACAAGTCCCGGTATCATAATGTTTTCAAGCGCCGTAAAATCAGGCAACAAATGATGAAACTGGAACACAAACCCCATATTTTTAATACGAAACGCCGATAATTCGCGCTCTTTCATAGTGTTAATATTCTGCCCGTCAATCAAAACGCTACCCGAAGTCGGCTTATCCAACCCCCCGATAATCTGCAAAAGCGTAGTCTTCCCCGTCCCGCTCGCCCCAACCATTGCAACCCGCGCGCCGTCGGCAATGTCAAACGAAAGATTTTTGAGAACGGTAAGCTCCTCGCTCCCGCTTTTGAATGTTTTTGCTAAGTTTTCTATTTTTATCATTTTTTCACCTCACTCAAACCTAATCGCCTCGGCGGGCAACAAATTCGCCGCGCGCCACGCGGGGTAAAACGACGCTGAAAGGCAAATTAGATTTGCCGCGATGAAAATCAGCAGGACGTCGTCGAATTTTGTTAAAATCGGGACGAAATCTATAATGTACACTTCCGCGGGAAGCGTTATTATTCGGTGTTTTTCTTGAACAAAACAAAGAATTGCGCCTGTAATCGTTCCCGCAAGCGAGCCTACAAGTCCGATAAGTCCGCCGCTGAGCAAGAAAATTCGCATTATGCTGAAACGCGAAGCGCCCATACTGCGCAAAATTCCGATTTCTTTGCGTTTTTCCATTATCATCATTACGAGAGTCGAAGTTATGTTGAACGCCGCGACTATTACTATAATCATTATTATTATGGAAACGATTAGCCGTTCCAAGCGCATCCACTGAAAAAGCGAATGATTTTGACTTTCCCAATCGGTGAAACGGAAAGGAAGACCGCCCAGACTTTCCACTATTTCTTCGGCAACCGCGCCCGCTCTGAAAATATCGCGAGCTCTGAACGAAATCATTTCTACGCCGTCTATTTCAAATAATTTTTTGCCCGCGTCCAAAGAAATAAAAATCAGATTTTGATCGTATTCAAACATTCCCGTCGAAAAAATGCCCGAAATTACAAAGCGCATCATTGCGGGAGACGGGTCGCCGTCGTCGTCGCTGTTTACTATGGTCATAAGCACAAGTTCGTGCCCTACGCCAATGCCGAATTTGTTGGCTATTCCGCTTCCGATAATTATTTCGGGATTTTCGCGCAATCTGTGCGAAACGCTTCTGCCCAGAACAAAATCACCCTCGATTATCCGCTTGTGAAGGTCGGTGGTAAGGCGCTCCAAAGAGTCGTTTACCGCCATTATCATAACGCCTTCTTGGACGTTTCCGAACTCTACCGTGCCTTTGCCCATAATCGTGGGAGAAACCGCAACGACTTCGGGATGGTTCAGCACAATTTGCGCCAATCCTTCGTAATCGCGGATAACTGCGTTGTGGCGTTTTTGGATGCGTGCGTGCGCAAAAGTTCCCGTAATTCTCTCGCGGACTTCGTTTTCCATTCCGTTGGCAATAGACAAAGCGATTGTGAGAACGCAAGTCCCCAAAAAAACGCCCAAAATCGAAATCGTCGTTATCAGCGAAATAAATCCGCGCTTGCGAAAATTAAGATAGCGCGAAGCAATAAATGTTTCAAATTTCAAAGTTATTCGTCCTCGTATCGGGCGTTTTTAGCCAAAACAATACCTACGCGCCCCGCTACATAGAACACAAGACCGGCGCCCGCAAATATCCAAGAATATATCTGCAAATGCGGCAACTGAAGCGCAAAAACCACTCCGACTACAATCAAAACAAACCCGACCGCCATAAATTTCGGCGCGTTTTTATGATAAAAACTCATATTTTACCCCCATAATCCCTGTTTTCAAATCTCTTCTTTATCTTCCCAGAATTTTTTCCAAATTTCGCCTAAAAATACATTCCGCCACCCGTGAAGTTCGGCAAGTTTTTTATTTTCGAGCGTTTCGCGCACTAAACCCGCTATCTGCTTGCGATTGTAAATCCGCGAACTCGCTATACCTTTGCCGTCCGCCGCTTCGTCAATCTTTTCGGCGATTTCTTTTGCCAAAATTCCCGTAAGCACGGCGTTTTTGTCTTTGAAATTGGATTTCCTTTTCACAACATTTTCATCGACCGCTATTTTTTCGTTGCAAATATTTTCCGCAAAAAACTTAGACCAACGCTCCTGACTTTTCGGCGAAAGCGACGTTTTTTTCACATTTTTAGAGTTTTCGTCAATTTTGCAATTTACGATTTCCGCCAAAATTCCCTGCTTAAACAAAAACGAGCGGGGTAAATTTTTTTCGCGAGCCAAATTTTCTACCGCAAAACACAAACGATAAAGTTTAGGACGATTTGCCATCGACACTCCCCTGCATTCCCTTGAAAAAGACCGCTCAACAGCGCTCGGCAAACAAAACGGTTGCGTAATTTCGAGCTCTTCCTCGCAATCGAATTTAATCCATTCCCACACCCCGCTATCGACGGCAAGGCGAATGAGTTCTTTGGCGCAATCCGCAAGATATTTAACGTCGTCAAGGGCGTATTCGTGCTGTGCGACGGTCAGCGGGCGTTTCATCCAATCCGTAAGCGTTTCGGACTTTTGCAGGGTTTTTCCGCATATTTTTTCTACGAGTTCCGATAACGGCACCGCCCGTCCAAAACCCACAAACGCCGCCGCAAGTTGCGTATCCAAAACATTTTTTGTTATTGCGTTTGCATAGAAATTCACAATCTGAACGTCCTGATACGCGTCGTGAAAAACCTTCATAATTTTGTCGTTTTCCAAAAAATCCCTGAACGATTGCGGGCATTGTTTTAGGGTCGCCGCGTCCAAAAGATACGATTTTTCGGGCGAAATTCCTATTTGTATAATGCCTATATAAGGAAAATAAGAGCGCGTCCATACAAATTCCGTGTCCATAGCAACAATCGGCTCGTTTTTCAGGGTTTCAAAAAGCAAGTCGCAATTTTCCGTCGTGTCAATTAAAGTCGGCAGCATTTTTTTCTCCGTTTCACTATCCGTCAAGCACTGCCGCGGCAATGATTTCGGCGGCGTTCGCCGTGCTTAACGCAGCGCATTTTTTCATATTTTCGTAAATTTTTTCGTCTTTTTCGCAAGCCTCAAAAAACTCCGTTATTTTTTGACTTGCCTCGGAATTTTGCTCAAAACAAAGCGCCCAGCCGCAAGATTTTGCATATTGCGCGTTGTGCCACTGATGATTTTCCGCCGACCACGGAAGCGGAATAAATATGGACGGCAACGCAAAAAGTTGCGCCTCGCTTATAGTTCCCGCGCCCGCCCGTCCAATCAAAAATTCGACGATGGAATAATACGGATAAAGGTCTGCCAAAGAAGCGAAAACCGTAATATTTTTGTCGTTCGCAAATTCTTGTTTTATCTCCTCTTCGCCCGCGCTCCCCGTTTGCCAAATTATCTGGAAGCCCTTTTGCGAAAGATTTTTTACCGCCGCAACAAGGATTTTGTTCATCGATTGCGCCCCTTGACTTCCGCCGCAAATAAGGACGGTGCGCCGTTTGGGGTCAATTGTTTTTTCAAAGTCAAAATTTGTGTAATTCTGAATTTTTCTCACGGGAGTTCCGCTGACAATCACCGCATTTTTGTCGGCGTTAAATTCCTTAATTAAAGGCATTCCCAAGAATATTTTTTTAGCGGATTTTGCAAAAAAGTAGTTCACCGCTCCCGCAACGGTATTTTGTTCCTGAATAAAAAACGGCGCTTTTTTCGATTTCGCCGCAAATAAAACGGGAGCGCAGACATATCCGCCGAAAGCGACAACGACGTCGGGTTTTTCCGCGGCAAAATATTTTTTCATAAAAGATATAGCGCGAAACAATTTAACGATAGCCTTTATCGGTTGCAAAGAGACAGAGCGTTTAATTCCGTCCACGTTCAGCGAAAGCATTTTTATGTCGAAGCGTTCGGCGATTTCTTTTTCGTTCGAGCGGTTTGTAGTTATCCAAACAATTTGCGCCGACGGATTTTTTTCGCGGATTTCCAAGGCGGTCGCCATAGCGGGGAAAATGTGTCCGCCTGTTCCGCCTGCCGCAAGGATAACTTTTATGTCATTTTTCATTAGTTTGCCTCTTTTTTCGCATTTCGCCGTTTTTCATTGGTAAAAATATATTTTGCCGCAAACAAAAAGAGACAAGGCGTGCCTTGTCTCTACAAAAAAATAATTACTATTTGTGCGACAGCGGAGTGAGATTATTTTGTTTTTGGGGAAAATTTTCATTTTGGCTTTTGGCAAATGGTATATTATACAACATTATAAAGAAAGGAGTAAGGCAAAATGCAACTGAATTATATATACACAAAACACGACGACTATTACGTTGGTCATCTTGTCGATTTTCCCGAATATGAAACACAAGGGGAGACAATAGAAGAATTGGAAGAAATGCTGAAATCGCTGTATTCCGATTTAATGATTTTTGACGACATACATTCTTCCGTCCGCTATAAAAGCGGGGTATTGGAATTCGCTTAAAATATGAAGAAAAATGATTTAATCAAGATAATCACAAAAAACGGCGCAATATTTGTAAGACACGGCGGAAATCACGATTGGTATAAAAATCCCAAAACCGGCGTCGGACAAGCAATTCCGCGACATTCCGAAATAAATGAAATGCTTGCTAAATGTATAATTAAGAAACTTGCGTAAAACAAAAAGAGACAAGGCGCGCCTTGTCTCTGCAAAAAAATATTGATGTTATATAATAAATTTTATGATACCCATACCCTTCTTCTATTTATAATTTCCCATATATTATTTTCTTTTTTCAAATGTACTATGAATCCACTTCCGGCACGTGGAAAAAAATAATTTATTTCAATTATTGCTTCTGTCCTATCATTATTAAAGCCAATTCTGGAAAATGATAATAAAGGATAATGTTCACCACGCCTACGATTTCCTATATAATTAGGACTAATGTTTACAAGTCTATAATTTTGCACATTAAAACTTGTTTTGGAATCAAAAATATATCTATGAGAATTATAACTGTGTAATGATTGCCATAATTCTTCACTAATATTTTGTAAGTATCTTTCTCTAAAATTATTTGAATTCACTTGTTGAGCGGAACAAAGACCTGTAGTTAAGTTCACTCTGCTTAAATTAATATTTCTGTTTATTAATATTGTTTCATTATTCGGTATTAGAATTACCTGCATAATATCATTTATTGTTAAATTTAATATTTCCATTTCATCACTTGAAAACATTAAATGTTCAAAATCGTCAGCCATAATCCTACCTGCTTTTCCAATACAAAATATTAACAAGATAAATATTATTATCCGTTTATTCATTTTTTTACCTTGTTTCTCATTTTTGTATAGTTCAACTTCATTATCCGCCCCGCCGCTTTTTAACATTCACCTTTGAGAAAATGAAAAATTCATTTTTTAGCCAAAGAACGGAAAGAAAATAATATTTGCTTTAGAGCGAGGTGGCAGTTTGATGATTTTTTGCGGATTTCTGTTTGTATCTTATTCTGTTTCCGAAAAATAACAGATAATATATTAGTTAATCACTGATTAAATCAGTGATTAGTTTTTGGCGCAAACGCCACATACAAGACGGAAGTCGGAGATTGAACGGTTTTGGTGTTTGTGTTTGCGGTGGTTTGGTGTGGGAAAAATACTAAAAAAGATAAAAATTCAATTTTACCCTTGACTTTTTGCGCAGTGATTTGGTATATTATACAAAGGAAGCATTATCAGCCGTGCTCATACCACTGTCGCTTGGGGCGTTATTGATAGGGCTTCCTTTTTTATTTTCTTTTTACCCCTGTTTTTTATACATTGTTTTAAGAGAAATGGACTTGTTTCCTTTGGCATAAACGCATACTACTATAATTTGCCCGTTAATGTTTTTAACAAATTGCAACCCATTGTTTTTTGTTGCGCTTACTGTTTCAAACTCAATTACAACTCGCGAAAAGTTTGCCATATCCTCTGTAGTAATCGCTTGTTGCCCTCTCATTGCCTCTTTTTGTTGGTTTCCGTGTTCATTAAAACTGTGCCTTATTTCATTGGCTCTAAGTTCAAGATTATACCATTCCAAATTTATGCCTATCTCGTTATATATACGCGCCGCCAAATCGCTTCCTACTTTTCCAAGCATTATTTTTTGCCCGTTTACCTCTCCGTTAATAGAACGGCTCACAAAAGAAATAACGTCGTCAATATTCTTTGCAATATTTATGTTTGGACTATTATCCCAATTTTCGATTTCTCTGTCTGTGTATGAAATTAGCTCTTGCAAAAAATTTTCCTTATTTTGTTACCATTCTGCATTTTTTCTCACGAGAAAATACTATTTGCTTTGAGGTAGCGCGGTGGTTTGGTGTTTTTTTTGCGGAAAAATGGAAGAATTTGTGAAAAAAAATCCTAAATATTTTTGGGTAAAAATATATTTTGCCGAAAACAAAAAGAGACAAGGCGTGCCTTGTCTCTACAAAAAAATAATTGAAATTATTATTTTATCGGTTAATTCCAACCCTCGCCGAATAGGTAAATCTTCGACCGCTGATACCTGTTGCCTCCACCACAATCAGATAGGTACCGTTGGCGACAAATCTGCCTGTTCGGTTGGTTAAATTCCAGACGATGGTGTTATCGTTGTTGGGGGCGGGTTTGACAAACCCGCCCGTACGTACGGCGGTGGTTTCCGTGAATACAACGTTGCCCAAATTATCGATAATTCGCAAATTTATTTGTGCGGGTTCGGGGGTGATTACCGAAATTCTTGCGAAATCCGAAACTATTGCGTTTTCGAGAATAATGCCGTATCTGTTGCTTACGGGAGCACGGTCGCGGATTGAGGTTCCGCCGCCGCCTTCCTCTAATTTTCCTCCGATAAGAATAAGTTCCCGCACAGTAAGATTAACCGTTTGTCCCGGCTCGTTATGGAAGAAAGTCAGCGCCTTCGTATTTACTGCGCTTGACCGATTATGTCTGACTTGCTCTAAACTCAGGATTACGTTATTATGTGTTCCGTCTCCAAGTATATGACCTACAGGAGTCCAGTCCGGATAACCTGTGGAAGTTTCGTCGGAAAGCACAAATCTTAAAGGTCTGTCTGCCGTATAGCTGATTTTTACTCCCGTTACTTCGGAAAAGTCAATATTGGAGTCATCCAACCATAACATTAAGCCAACGTACGGATAGTTGGCGCCGTCGCTTGTTCCGAGTTTTAAACTTGCAACCATAGCTCCGTCTGTGCCGTCGGAAGTAATACTCACACTTGAACCGAGCATTCCGTTCATTCCGAAGGGATCGCCTTCCACATAAGCCGACCACTCGGCGTGTTTCCAAGGAACCAAACCTATGCCTTCGGGTGTTACGATGGGACAAGTGCATGGGTAGTTTCCGCAATCAGGGCAATCCGTAGGAGGTAGTATTATGCAAATGCACGGATTTTCTCCGCAGATTTCGCAAGGAGGAATAACAATAATACCGCCGCTCTCTCCGAATACGCGAATTGCGCGGACTTGCGTAAAATCTGCGGTGCCGATTACAGGACCGTTCTCTATGCCAAGCCGAATATAACGCGCCGTAATAGGAGCATTCAGGGTCAATACTACGGAATTGGACGTATTAAGACCTGTGATTCCGTGGGCTTCATTTCCAAGTTCAGTCCAGCCGGTCATAGCAAAATCCGCGTCAATATCGGCTTGCGGGACGTTAGCGGGAAAAGTTGCAGGTATTCTTTCGCCGTTGGGGAATTCATCGCCTTGCTCGTTATGGGTAAACATACGCACTAACCTTATGTTCTGCCCCGAAACCAAACGCCTGTCAATTTCAATTCGATTTACTGTTTGTACGCCGCCCAAATCTATATCGACAAGCGATTCTCCTCTTCCGTGCCCGCTGCCTCCGCTCCATCTCGCGTGCCAGAAAGTATTGGGATTACCGTCAAACAAACTGTTAGGCACAAATCTATCGCCCGTGGCTACGGCTTCCCAAGAATTTACACGAACGCGGCTGATGGTAATACTGCCGCCGCTACTTTGCGGATTTACCGTAATGTTGAAATTTCTTGTAAAGTTAGTTGTTGCCGTTGCTCCGTTTGTAATAGTTGCCGTTATTACAACGGTTCCCGCATTTGGAGTTGACAACGTGTTTCCGCTTATTGTCGCGCCCGTTGTTCCGGCGTTTGATACAGACCAAACTATATTACGATGGGTTGCGTTCGTAGGAATAACCGTGCCCGATAAAGACCGAGTTCCGCCGGCAACCATATCCGTTGTAATAACGCCCGTTATGTTTGTTACGGGAACATGGACAGGAGGATTACCGCCGCCACCGCTACCTATAAGCAACGAGAGGTCGGGAAACCCTGCGCCGAAAAGTGTGCGGTTATGTTCTTGATTTTGACGAAAACTCGCAACTCTTGTTAATTCCGCTTTAACTTGCGCCGGCGTAAGGTGCGGTTGATTCAATAAAATCAATGCCGCAGCAGCAGCAATGTGAGGCGACGCCTGAGATGTTTCGCCAAATGGAGTAATAGCATAAATGTGTCTGGTAACCACTCCTTGCGTCCTAAAATCACTGAACGGAACTCGAACATCCCGTCCCGGACCAACAAAATCGACTGCGCTACCCCTGTTTGTTGATGAACGTGGAACTTCATTTGGCTCAAAAGCCGCAACAACTATTGCGGCGCCCGACAAGTGTCCGTCTGTACAGCTATTAGCGGCTGTAAGGGTTTGGGTGCTATTACTGGCAGCGCCTACTACAACCATACCTGCGTTTATTGCGTTTGTAACGGCAACACAGATTACCCCTCTGTTTATAAAATTAGTTTGTGAAACATTCATCACGTGAACACCGTTTATGCGCGCCCAATCTATAGCGGCGGCAACGCCGACATCGCCTCCAAAAGAAGAATGAAGCTGATTAAGCGACACAAGATCGACAGGTAGCCCGCGCGTAAAATCGGCAATAGGACCGGCAATAGCATTACCGTGGTGTCCCATAAATCCATGCGTAGCATTACAAGGCGTTTGGTGGTCTAACGGACTTCTTCTGTTTATAAAAAACGGGTGAGAAAAATCAATTCCCATATCTATAATTGCAACCGTAATTCTTCCTGTTGCGCGTACATTTTCATTATTATTCTGTTTAAGCCACCGCGTATATGCAGGAATACCCATACGCGGCGCACCCCAAGATAAAAAATCCTCAAAACTTGCCGCCGGAAAATTTTGGTTTACTACAGCGGAATTAGCAGGAATAGTAGGAGTGTATGGAATACTTCGCGCCGCTCTTTCGTTAGGCGCCAAAGATTGCTCAAGCGTTCCCATAGCCCGTATTATGTCGTTTTCGTGCACTCTATCGGGGTGAACCCATAAAATTTTCGCACTATTTACAGCACAAGTTTTCGATGAAGAGCAACAAGTGTTATCGCCTACAAGTTTAAGAAGCGTGTTAAAAGCGGTCTGCGCTTCTTCGGGAGTATCAAATTGCAAAATATTAAGACCGTCTTCTCTGAAAAGAAATTCTCTTGGATTTGTTGCAAGCAAAACATCGTGAGATTGCGTTCTTGCAATAATTCGCGAAAAAGCAAATTCGCATTGCCCGTTGCTTTCCACAATTCGCGCCGTGCTTGCTTCGGAAGTTCGGGCGAGAAGTTCCATCGTTTGCGTAAGAAATTCTCTTTCGTCTAAAAGATTGATTTTGTCGGCATTGAACGCAAATTTTTCCGCTCCTATCGTTTGCACGGGAACGAGTACAAAAATAACTGCGAGTATTAGAAAGAAAGTTTTCATTTTTTACTCCTTGGTTAAATTGGTATATAAAGTAAGCAGAATATTTACTGCTACTGCGATTAAAAATACATTATTGTTGAGCCGATTTGCGGTTTAATTTTGGTTTTGGTGGATTTTTGTTGGTTTTGTCGCGCTCGCGCCCGTTCCCGAAATATTCAAAAGTATTCCGAGCGCGATGGAGTCGGCTATCATTGCCGTTCCGCCGTAGCTTACAAAAGGCAAGCCCGCGCCCGTGCTTATAAATCCCAAATTCACGAATAAATGCACCAAAAACGCAAAGGCATAATTAACCGTAAAACCAAACGCCGCAAGCTTGGCGAAACCGTCCTGCGCTCGTATCGCCGTCAAAAATCCCTGCAAAATAAACATTGCGTAAATCCCTATAAACAAAATCGAGCCGACAAAACCCGTTTCTTCGGCAATAAGCGAAAAAATGTAGTCGTTCTCAATTTCGGGCAGGCGCGAATGTTTTGCCTCGCTGTTTCCAAGCCCCAATCCCAAAACTCCGCCGCTTCCGATAGCCAAAACCGCCTGTCTGCTCTGGAAATTATCGCCGCCGCGCACAATTCTTTCGCGGATATGCGGAAACGCGTTCCAAGCGATTGCGCCAAGCAAAACAAACACCAAAAGAACTATAGCGGAAATTCTTCTGAACAAGATTTTGGGATTTTTCAGCAGCATCATAGCAATCGCCGTAAGCATTACCGAAATGGCGACCGAAGTGCTTGGCTGTACCAAAACCAATCCAAAAATGAATATAGCAAAGCACTGCGAGCGATATTTTACCAAAAAGGAGCCGACGCGCCCTTTGGCGAATTCGGGAAGATGTTCGCTGCTACTTTTCGCAAAGTGCATTTTTTGAGTTTGCGCATTTTTCTTTGCCGAAAGCGAAGGAGCCCCGTTTGCCTTTCCTTTGCGCTTGGCATCGTCGTTTATTTTAGACAAATGCGAGGCTATAAACAATATCAGAAACACCTGCACAAAAACCGACGGCTGAAATGTAATCGGTCCCAGTTGAAGCCAGCGATACGCGCCGTTAATTCGTCGAATTCCGAAGCCCGGCAGACTTATTCGCACCTCGTTGCCGAATATATTTATAATGGAACACACAGCCAAAACGCCCAGCATTGCCGTCAAAATTGTCAAAAATATCGACAAAAATTTTTCGCTCGCAAGTTTTTTGTAGTTTATCAAAAGGAAAAATGAAGCGCTGAGCAATCCAAGCATAGACCAGAAAATCTGAAGAACGCCCTTGCTGTTTCGCGACAAAATCGCAGTCCTGTCCGCCTCAAAAACGAAAACAATCCCGATAATAAAAAGCAAAGCCGCGCAAGAAAGCATTATTTTATTGCATTTATTAAACCCATCCGCGGTAAATAGCGGTTCTGCTTTTTTTTTCATTGTTAGTTTCTCGCTCCAAAAAACATATACCATTGCGCAATTATATCATTTTTATTGGTTTCTATATACTCAAGCGCTTTTGACAATTCTTTTTGCGTTAATTTACTGTTATTGTTTGCAACTTCCAAACTGCCGTCGGTTTTAATCCATATTTTTGTTGCATTTTCTTCCTGTTTTCCACGCGATACGTGTATGTGGACAGGCTCAAGTTTGTTTCCGCCAAACTCGTTTGCCCAGAAATAAAAAACCAAGCCCAAATAATCAACTAAGACCTTAGGCATTTCTCGCCTCCGCCTTTTTGCGCGTATTCCCATATTAAAAAAGAATTATTCCGGAGGTATCTTTGCAGTTGAAGCAATTCGTTCTGATTAAAACCGTAAGATTTATCAAACTCAAAACTCGGTATATTTCCCTCGGCAAAATCAAATTCGCTTCCGTTCGGACGTTCAAAATGCACTCTGACTTTTCGTCCGGTATCTTTGTATTCCATATCAGAGTGCGTCATTACAACGTTATCAACTGTGGAATAGTAGTGTTTCATTTTTTGCTCCTTTTTTGCTCTTTTGGGGTAAAAATACGTTTCGCCACAGAGAAAAAGAGAAGGACTTTCAAAACGAGCTCGGAATAGAAAGCAAACGACATAATATCTTGCCTATGTGAATTGCTATGATAGCAAGCAAAATAAGCAGAAAAATATTAATTTCACACATTCTACAACCCCTTTATATTAAAGAATTGACAGAAACAGAGGAAAAAGGCTGTTCCGCCAAAATTCATATTTTTTGCGAAAATGTCGAATTTTATCTATAACCTGAAAAGCAATAAGACAGTTAGACAGAACAACCACAAAGGTTGAACTTATCTTATTACTTTGTTGGTAATAAGTTATAGACGAAAAGCAGAGATAAAATCCCCGCATTTCGACATTTTCGCGCCAATAAAATAATATTTGCGTGTAATTAAAAGTAAAAAGAAAATTGAATATTCAAGAAAACAGAATAAATAAGCAAAGTTATATTATCCTTTTTTGTTTGGCAAATGATATTTTATATCAAAAAAGGAGATAATTATGTCAAAATATCTTGAACTAAGCACCGTCGGCAAAATAATTCGCGAAGAGTTTTTTGAGCCGTATAATTTAAGTGTAGATGATGTTGCTGTTGCAACAGGAATTCCAAACTGGGAATTGGCGTCTATAATTTACGGCGGTAAGGACTTGACCGCGGAAGTCTCTTTGCAACTTGCCAAATACTTTGGTATGTCGGATGGTTTCTTTTGGGGACTGCAATATAATTATTATATACGATTAGCAAAACGAAATTTACACGGCAAATTAAAAACCATATCTTCTATTGTCGGCAATCGAGCTCAAAGAGTTGCGGCGGTATGATAAAGTCATTCAAAGACAGAGAAACTAAAAAAATTTTTGACGGCGAACATTCTAAAAAATTTCCGACAGAAATACAATTGCGCGCAATGGTAAAACTAGACTTTTTGGATAGGTCTACCAATATAAGCGATTTGCGCCAGCCGCCGTCAAATCACTTGGAAAAACTTAGCGGCAACCGCAAAGGACAATACAGTATTCGCATAAACAATCAATACAGAATTTGCTTTGTATGGATTAACAATAGTGCGGAAAGCGTCGAATTAACAGATTATCACTAATTACTACGCCAAATCCCCCAACATTGCCGCAACGTAATCTTTCGGGACGAATTTCTGCAAGTCCTCTATACCCTCGCCAACGCCGATTTTTTGTACGGGAACGCCGAAAGTTTTTGTGAGATTTATCGCTATTCCGCCCTTTGCCGTACCGTCTAATTTGGTTATTACAAAGCCTGTTAAGGGAACTGCTTCGTTGAAAACTTTTGCTTGGTTCATTGCGTTTTGACCCGTTGTTGCATCGAGAACCAAAAGCACTTCGTTGGGGGTGTATTCGTTTGCTTTTTTCAGAACGCGGACAATTTTTTCCAGCTCTATCATAAGGTTGGTTTTGTTGTGCAGGCGACCTGCTGTGTCTATTATCAGCACGTCGGTGTCGCGATTTTTGGCGGCGGTCATAGCATCGAAAACTACAGAGGCGGCGTCCGCTCCTTCGTGTTGCGACACAAAATCACAGCCCGACCTGTCCGCCCATACTTTTAGTTGCTCTATAGCTCCCGCGCGGAAAGTGTCGGCGGCGGCGAGCATTACTTTTTTGCCGTCGTCTCGAAATTCTTTTGCTAATTTTCCGATAGTGGTTGTTTTACCTACGCCGTTTACGCCTATAACGAGGATTGTCCACGGTTTGGGCGGAAATTCTTCGGGTGGATTTTTCACCAAAAGTTCGCGGGCGATTATCTTTTTCAGTAAATCGTAAGCGTCTTTTGTGCCTTTGTATTCAAGAAAACTCACTTCTTGTCTCAGTTTTTTTATTAAATCCGCCGAAATGTCCGCGCCTACGTCCGCGCAAATCAACGCGTCTTCGAGCGATTCGTAAAATTCTTCAGTAATCTCTTTTTGCACCTCGACGGTTTGGCTTATCTGCTCGCGAGTCTTGGTCATTCCCGAAAAAAGCCGTGAAAACAGTCCCATAATATGTGTATCTCCTATTTTTTTGTAGGGGCGGGATCTGCCCGCCCTTGTTTATCGATTTCGTGTTTGGGCGGGCAAACCCCGCCCCTACGGTTTTCTGCGTACAGGGCAGGTTTCAAACCTGCCCCTACATCGTCATCTTAACAACTGTTGCAAAGTCGAAAAGCGCATAATGTCGTTAAATGTTACAAAAAGCGCCAAACATAAAAATCCTATCATAACTATGTACGATAACTTTTCGCGCAGGGCGTTCGGAATTGGTTTTCCGCGTATCGCCTCTATCAAAAGCATCGACAAAATACCGCCGTCGGTTATCACAAGCGGCATTAAATTCAGTATCGCAAGGTTTATTCCGATTATCGCCATAAGTTGCAAAAGCGACGAAAGTCCGCTCTGCGCCGCCGCTCCTGACATCTGCATTATGCCCACGGGACCCGACAAATATTCGGGCGAAATAAGGCGAGTTATAAGTTTTCGGAGCGTTTCAAAAATCATTACCGAATAGCGAATACAGTCGCGATACGCCAACACAAGCGCGGCGCCGAACGGATGACTTTTTATCTGCGTGCTTGGATTTGCCATCACAATTCCTATCATAAAACGCTCGTGTTCAACGCTGAATTTCGGCACAACATAAAGGTCTAAAACAACGCCGTCTCGCGCAACCGCAACCGAAATTTCACCCAAATCATAGTCGTAATTTGAAATAGTCTCGCTAACCGCAAACCAGCTCAAAACATTTTCTCCGTTTATGGAAATTATGCTGTCGCCGCCCAAAAATCCCGCAAGATACGCCGCAGAACCAGCCTCCACACGCCCTATAACAGGCGGAATAGGCGGAAAAATGCCGCTCCCCTCGGTGGCAAGCGTTCGCGGGTCTGGAAGCGGAACGGCAATATTCGTCGAAACGGTGTCGCCGTCGCGAAGCAAAACTATAGAATGCCGCGGACTTAAATCGCCCAATCTTTCGGTGATTTGCACCCAGTTTTCCACCGCGTTTTCGTTTATGGAAATTATTTTGTCGCCGCGCTGAACGTGCTCGTACGCCACCGAATTTTGGCTGACCAGCCCCACGACGTTGGTGTCTAAGTAAGGCGCGTGCGGCACTCCGTTCATAAACACAATCACCAAGAATATATACGCCGAAATTACATTAAACGCAGGTCCCGCAAACGCAACCACCGCCCTCTGCCAAATCGGATGATAGCAAAACGCATTGTCCGACAACTTTTCGCCGTCTTTCGGGTCTTGCCCTTCCAAAGCAACAAAGCCGCCAAACGGAATTGCCGCTATCTGATACACGGTCTCCCCTATTTTTTTCGAGAAAATCCGCGGTCCGAAACCAATCGAAAACGCAAGAACCGGCATTTTGAAAAATTTCGCCGCCAAAAAGTGCCCCAATTCGTGAATAAACACCAAAATTCCGAGGACAAAAATGCCCAAAATCATATTTATCATAAGCAACCGCCTTCTTTTTTCTTTTTTAAATTCATTGTCAATTTCATAATTCCACCTCGCCTGTAAATTCCATTTCTTTGTCGAAATAAACATCGCTTTTTACAAGCAATTTTGTACATTTTTGGATTTTCGGCGCCCCGTTTTTGAGGCGTTTTTCAAAATCCGCCAAATTCCCGTAAAATTCGGGATTTAACACCACGTTGCATTGCGATTTATTGTCGTCAAACGATTTTACTTTAGCTCCGTCCAGATAAAACCTGTCGCTGCGAAGCAAAAATAAGTCGTTATTGGTTTTCACGGGAAAAAATCTTTCCTTTTCGACTTCCAAAATTCGCGCGTTGTCAAACAGCGAAATAGCCGCCCCCATCGCCTGCTCTATCTGATACACTTTCGGCGTATTTTTGTTATTGGGGTCGAGCGTTTTTTCGTTTGCGATAAACGGAAGCTCAATAATTCCCGCGTTTTTCTCCAAATATTCATTCAATTTGCGCAAATCCACCCAAACGGAATTCGTGTTAAAATACGAATATTTATTTATATCCTCAAATTCCGCGATTTCGCTCTCGTTTACCTGCGCTTTTTCGCGCAAAATGTATCGCTCTTCTCGCGTTTTTGCAATATGTCCGCCTTTTTTGTCCATTTCGCCTCTGCGGCAAACTTCCATCAAAAACGAAATGCCGTTTTTTGCCATATAATCGGCGATTGACGGGTCAAAAACCGCGCCCGTGTTGTCAATATTCGAGATAAACGCAAAGTCAAAATTTTCCTTTAAGAGCTCGCCTAAAATTCCGCTTAAATTTAGCGCCATATACACGTCTCCGTGCCCTGCGGGATTAAATTCGCAAGCCGAATTTTGCGGAAATTCCGCCAATCCAAGCGTATCTTTTAAGATTTTCGGAAAAGAATGCTGCAAAAACGCAGGAGCAATATTCCCGTGTTTTATCTGAGGATTTTCTGTGATAAATTTGTCGGTCATTTCTCTTGTCGCGGCGCTATTCATAAAGATGAGCGGAGTGCGCTCGCTTGAATTTTCTGCCGCAAGGTCAATAAATCGCTTCCCCTCGCGAACTTCCACAAACGATTTCGGAAAGTCCATTCCCATAGACGTTCCCAAGCCGCCGTTTAGTTTTATCACGGCTGTTTTATTTTGGGTATCGGCAACTTTGGGTATATCGCAAAATTTCTCTACGCTTCCGTATTCAACGGGCAAGATTTCGCTTTCGCGAATAATTCCTCTGTCGCCCGAAGATAGTTTTTCGTAATACCGCAAAAAAAGCCCGATTATGCGCTCGTCATATCCGAGCTTGCTCATTTTCTGCTGAATTTTTTCAGTTTTTAGCACCTTTAATTACCTCAAAATATTATTTTTAACACCCAAAATACGTTATGCCAACAAAAAAAAGGCAAAAAAATAATTTGCTCGCACTTTGCTTGTTTGGCAAAAAGTATTTTAAAAAATAATATTTTTGGAAAAATTAAAACAAGGAGGTCTCTTATGACTATGACAATAAACGTCCCAAAAAACAAAGTGTCTTTTATGACAGCGATGTTTAAAAATTTGCCGTTTGTCGGACTGGGCGACATTTACGACGAGAACGAGGCGTACTTGGAAGAATTGAGAGAATCTGTTCGCGAGGTGAAATAACTCTTCGTCCGATTGGAGAATTGCTAAATGAAATCTGAACCGTTGAAATCCGAACCTTTTTATACGCATTTGTTTGAAAAAGAATTTAAGCATTACCAATAATAAAAAAGGCAAACCCTTAAGTTTGCCATTGAAAATAACAGAAATATATTTACTTACTCCTCGCTCGGGCAAGGAATTTCTTTGTTGAGACCGACCGACCAAGTGGTGTCTTCGCCGTCTATGACTTCTACGTTGTAGATGGCGCAACCGTCAAAATGCGTTACGGTTAT
>WRAZ01000017.1 GCA_009779925.1 Chitinivibrionia bacterium | reverse complement strand
AGAAATTCAAAAGAGATTTCGGCGGATTTTTTGAATAATGAAGTTTTGAGAGAAGCCGTAGAATGTGTTGCGGAGAGTGCTTTAACGCCTGAGGAATTGGAGGCGTATGATAAGGTTGAAGATGCAATTAGGGCGAAAAAGGCATTGTTGAGAGGGGCGGAAGAGAAAGGAAAATTAGAAGAAAAAATAGAAAATGCCCGAAAAATGAAAGCCCTCGGACTACCAACCGAACAAATTTCTTACATCACAGGTCTCACAGAAACCGAAATCACCGCCCTCTAAACCACCACCAAAAAGGCAAGCCACAAAACCTTGCCTTTCTCTTTCCCTCAACCCTCGACTACTGCAACCCCCCGTTCGCATTGAAAACACGAGGAGCAATCGCTTCTCTGTCATTGGTCTGCGAAACAAACTGACCAAGCGCAAGCGCAGAGTTAAACATTGGAATATGGGGAGCAAAATTGCCTGCAAGCACCACCACCGAGCTGGCGGTCCACCGACTTATTACCGTTGCCATATCGTTATCATTCCACCGAAGATTAAGCGCTTGAACGTTGCCGTTAAAAGTATCGCCGATGTTAATTCTTGTGTTGTTAGATACGCCATTCAGAGTAAGCGTGCCGATTTGGGCGTTATTGTTCAATGTGGGAACAAGGTCAACGGCGACGAAGGTAGCGGCGCCTATATATACGTCGGCATAAGGAGCGGTATTGTCTCCGATTGCACCCCGTCTGTTGCCCGTAATGCTTCCGCCGTTCATATTAAATTGTCCGTTAATCACGGATACACCTGCGCCGACATCGCTGACGGCAGTTGCAAGCGTATTAGTGTTTCCTGTAATTGATGAGCCGCCGCTCATAGTGAAAACTGCGCCTGCGTTGGTTACATAAACTGCCGCGCTTGTAGCAGTTGTTGAAGTAATATTTGTAATTTCGGAAGTTCCCGACATATTAAACGCTGTTGTTCCTGCCATTAATACGGCTCCCGACGGCACGCCGCTAACATTGTGTCCTTGTATTCGGGAATTTCCCTGCATATTGAAAGTGCCGGCTGTCATATTTACGACTGCCCCTCCGCCCCCTGCTGTTCGTCCTTGAACGGTTATATTATCTCCGAGCGTAAAAGATGTAGTGGCGCCGCTTATTGTAAACATGCTAGGGGCGGTTGTGGTAATATTATGCGTTATTGTCCGCATTGTGCTTCCGCCTGTAAGGGTGATATCGGCGCCTGCAGTGTTTAATGTTATTTCTGCGGCGACCGTCAGGTTTTCATTAAGCGTTATCGTGTAAGTTCCTGCCGTTGTAATTGCGTTAAGCGCAAGGTCGAGGTTGTCAAAGCCGCGGATTGGGTCGCCTGTGGCAAAGCCGCTGACGGAGACGGGAGAAGGAGGAGGCAACAACACAAGTTGTCCGTTGTCGTGGGTTATGTTCCAATCCGAATTATCCGCGAAGAAATTATCCACGTGCCCGGCGTTTGCTCCGCTCTCCACAAAAACGCCGTCGGAATTTGCGCCGTAAAGGTGAATTTCCATATTTGACGTAGGCGGAGTTGTGGGTGAAAGCGAAATTGTCCTGTTGTTGTTCAAATTAAGGTTGGCGGGAGTTGTGCCGTTCAAAAGAGTGTTGTCGCGAATTACCGCATTGCCGCCGAAAATTGCATTGCCGGCATCTTGGATTAACACGCCGCCTTGACTGCAACGGTTGTTTGTTATGCTTCCGCCCGTCATTTCAAATGTTCCCGCGTTGATATTTACCGCGCCGCGTTCATTTGCCGTATTGCCGTATATTTCACCGCCGCGCATTATAAAGCGATTGTCGGTTCCAAGCATTCTGATTGCGCTTCCCCAATTGTTAGAGAAATTATTCCGTAAAACTGCGCCGTCTCTCATTTCAAAAGTAGCATTATTGACTGCGCCCTCCATTCTCATCAAATAACGAGTTCCGACAACGCCGCTTCCGAACGCACCCGTGCTTCCGCCGTCGATAATAATATTTTCCACAATAAGATGCGCGTTGCTTTGCATTTCAAAGATAGTAGTGCCGTCTGTAAATCCGCGGCTGAGCGTATGCGGTTGCGTTGGGTTTGCGCTTTTTATGGTAAGCGTGCGCCCCGAATTTCCGGGAATGTTTATCTGAGCCGCCATAACAATATCGCGCTCCACCACAATTTCAACATCCTGCGAAGCCGAAGCAAACGCCGCCACCTCCGCTTGGAACGCGGCAAAGTGAGTTATCAGCCGCCCGTCGGCGGCGAGGGTGTGGGTTTCGTCGATGGGATAAGGAGCAATTGGGGTCGGCATAATAAAATTCCCAAGCGTAAACTTTGCAATAGTTTCGGAAGTAAGATTGCCTACAAGCACTTGTCTGTTTGTCCACCTATCTCTTACTGCCGCCAAAGTAGGCGTGTTTCCCCCCCGAAGATTAAGCGATTCCACATTTCCCGTAAAGTTGGCGCCGACGGTTATTGTTGTGCTTATTGTTGTATCTTGCGCATTAAGTGTAAGCGCGCCTATGCGAGCGTTGCCGTCCAATGTCTGGACACTATTAGCGCCGGCGGCGCTATGAGCGCCAAAATGCACGTCGGCGGGAAATTCTCCGTTTGGTCCTCGGGTGTTGCCCGTAATAATTCCGCCGGTCATAGTAAATTCGCCGCTAAGCACGGTTAAGCCCGCGCCTGATTGGCGACCGTCGGCATCGGGAAGCTCAGAAGCAATACTACGGTTTTCTGTAATTAAGCCGCCCTTCATAGTGAATTTTGCGGTTGCTCCGTCTAAATGGACGGCACCGGACGCATATCTAGCATTAGTATGCCCTCTGATGATTGAGCCCGTTTCCATAACGAATTCACCGTTTTCAATACTTATAACTCGTCCACTGCCGACGACTGCGCTTCGTCCTCGGATAGTTATATTATTTCCGAGGGTAAGGGAAGTGGTAGCGTTGTTGATGGTGAACATATTGACTTCGCCATTTGCAATAGCGTGCCTGATTTCGCGCATTGTGCCGTCGCCCGTAAGGGTGATATTGGCACCCGCAACATTGAACGTTCTTGTCGCGGTAATCGGTTGGTCTTCAAAAAGCGTTATTATGTAAGTTCCCGCCGCGGTTATTTCGGCAAGCGCAAGTTCGAGGGTTGGAAATTCGCGGGTTGCCTCGCCTGTGGTGAAGCCGCTGACGGTCGCCGTCGGAATCAACACCAAAACTCCCTGATCGTTGATGAAGTGCGTTTCGTCGATGGGTTGAGTATTATTCGTGGAAACGAAATTTCCCAGACCGAATTTCCCTGCCGAAATCGCCGCCGAAGCGAAAGTTCCCGAAATAACTTGTTGCGACTGCCACGAATTGACAACATCGTTCATAATAGCGACATTCCTGCGCAAGTTAAGCGAGGCAACGCTTCCGTCAAAAGCCGCGTTTACCGCCGCGCTTCCTCTGTGCGCTTCATGGATATTTAACGTAAGATTTCCGATTTGCGCAGTTCCCGATATATTCACAGTCCCCGTAGCAAGCGCGTCCAAAGGCGAATTTCCCGTAATGCTTCCGCCGTTAATATTCATCGTGGAATTTTCGGTTATATCTATCGCTCCCGCCGCGTGAGTAGTGGTGTGTCCCGTTATAATTGCGTTATCGCGCACCGTAAGCGTTCCGTTTTGCACCAAAATTAAACTTCCCGAATTGCTCGAATGTCCGTTAATCGTTATATCGCCGCCGATAGTAAGATTTCCGCCTGCGTTTACGGTAAACATTCTTTGAGTTGCGTTGTTAAGCGTAATTTGCGCCGCGCCCTCAATAGTGATATTTTGCCCCGCGCCGATAGTACGATTAGCAAGATTCTGCGGAGCGCGAACAGTTATCGTGTGATTTCCCGCTTCTGTGTTGATTTCGTTCAGCGCGGCTTGAAGCGTAGCAAATCCTCTATCCGCCGCGCCTTGAGTTGCCACCATAACATCCGCCAAAGCAGGATTTAGGCGTAAAACTCCGTCGGTGCCGAGGGAAGCGGTCGGGGAAATCGGACGGGTTTCAGTCCCCGCAACAAAGTTTCCGAGCGGAATTTTATTTGCGGTGATTGCGGAAGCCGCGCCTGTTCCCTTAATTATTTGTCTATTATTCCACGAATTTATCACAGTTCCCATACCCTGAAACGCCATTGTTAGATTAAACGTAGAAATCATTCCTGTCCAATCTGATTGTATTACAAAATTATTAGGATTAGGAGAAACCATAGCATTCGTTGAAAAGTCCGCTAATCGAAGGTCGCCGATTTGGGCATTCCCGCTCAGAGTAAAGCTGACCATATCACTAACAGACACGTCTGAAGGAGTCATATTGCTAAAGGTATTATTGAAAATTCTGCCGCCGTTCATATTAAAAGTACCTCTGGTGATATATACACCAATACCCGAAAAATTCGCATTGTTGCCAACATTGTCTCTGATTTCACCGCCGTTCATAGTGAATATTGGCGCCCCCGACGATGTTTCTGTTATTACTGCGGGAGAAATATGCCCTGTTATTATTGAGCCGCTTTCCATTGTAAAAGTTCCAATAACATTAACAAGACCCGCTTGGACGATTGGATTTTGTGTTCCTCTGAGAGTTATATTATTTTCGAGAGTAAGCCCTGCATTTGCCGATATTCTAAACATATTATGCTCTTCCGTATTTCCGTTAAACTGAATTTCACGCATTCCCCCCGCGCCTATAAGCGTAATATTTATATCGGCAGCAATACTTATGTATGCCGCACCTGTCTGTGGAGTAATTCCTACACCTCCCACCGTTTGGTCTGCGTTTAGCGTTATTGTGTAAGTCCCCGCGCCTGCCAATCTTATCGCCTCAAACGCCGCGGTGAGATTATCGAAATCGGTTTGTGTTGTGCCGTTTACTATCACGGGAGCGGGAAGTCGCTCCAAACGTCCTTGGTCGTTGAGGAAGTGGGTTTCGTTTATCGCCTGCGGACTATCGCCCGCTAAATTAGAACGGAAATTTCCAAGTGGGAATTTTGCGATATTTGCGGGAGTTCTGTTGCCTCTGAGCACTTCGGCGTTTGTCCAGAAATCTATTGTCGTTTCCATATTGCCATTACCGTGAAGATGGAGTATATCCACTCCGCCCGTCGCCGCAAAATTATTGCCTATGTTTATGCTTGCCATTGTTGTAGCATTATGCGCATTTAACATAAACGTACCTATGCGAGCGTTATTGTTTAACACTACGGAAATGAACGCGGTTGAAAACACGTCGGCAAAAGTATTATCCCCGACAGCTCCTCGTCTGTTGTCTGTAATGCTTCCGCCTTGCATATTAAAAGTGCCGTTAATTACGCTTACGCCCGCGGAGGCGTCGGAATTGGCAAACGTAGTACTGTTTCCTGTAATTTCGCCGCCGTTCATATTGAAGAAAGTTTGCGCCTGCGCTCCGTTTACTTGCACTGTACTATGAGCGTTATTAAGGTTATGCCCTGTAATTTTTGAACCGTTCTCCATATTAAAAGTCCCACCCGAAACAAGAACAACGCTTCCCATTCCCTCCGCGGCTCGTCCTTGGATGGTGATGTTATTTCCGAGGGTGAGGGATGCGGTGGCGTTGTTGATGGTTAGCATAGCAGGAGTGGGGTCTGTAAGAGCGTGTGAAATTGTGCGCTCGGTACCGTCGCCGATAATGGTGATATTAACGTCGGGGGTGTTAATTGTTCTTCCGTTCCCCCCAATCGTTTGATTTTCGCGCAAAGTTATCGTGTGATTTCCTGCTTCGGTTTGTATTACGTTCAGTGCAAGTTGAAGGTTAGGAAATCCTCTGTCGGGGCTTACGCCTTGAGTTGCTACTACAACGGGAGCCGAAACAAGATTTAAGCGTAAAACGCCGTCGGTGTCAAGATAGGCGGTTGGGTAAATTGGTTGAGTGTTGCCACCCATTTGCGCAATAAAGTTTCCAAGTGTTATTCTGTTTGAGGCGATTGCCGCCGCCGCGCCACTTCCCCTAATTATTGTTCGATTCTGATATATATTTATAACATCTTGTATATTGCTCGGACTTCTTGTCAGATTAAGCGTAGAAATATTTCCTGACCAACCGCTCTGTATTACAAAATTATTAGGGCTAGGCGACCCCCCAACAGTCGATACAAGATCCGCTAACTGAAGATTGCCGATTTGGGCATTTCCGCTCAAAGTAAAGATACTTGCATCTGACACCCTCGCATCTGCATGGGTCGCCATATCATTAAGAACATTATCGGTAATTCTACCGCCGTTCATATTAAAAGCCCCACTATGTACTTCTATGCCACCCGCCCAGCCCACACTATTAGTGCTGGCAATATTTCCTCTAATCTCGCCGCCGTTCATAGTGAATGTGCCTCCGTCAACTAGAACTGCCACTGCCCTGTTTCCGCTTATTTCTCCGCCGTTCATAGTGAATATGCCGTTATCTATCCGCACAGCGGAAGTGAAGTGGTTGATAATTCTTGAGCCCTCCTCCATAACGACGGAGTTAGCATCGATGCCAATGCCGTTGTCGGACACGTCGCTCAAAAATATCATAGCTCTAAATGTACCTGCTGCCCCTGTCTCAAGCCCTCGAAGCGTAAGATTTCTTCCTAAAGTAAGAGAGGTATTTTCTCCGACGACAGCAAACATCGAATGTAGCGTGATATTAGTGGTAGATGTGAAAGAATTACCGTTGTATTGTATAGTGCGCCCCTCACCCAGAATTGTAATATTGACATTGGGAATATCAAGTCCTATGCCTCCGAGTTCTTGGTCGGCATTTAGTGTTATTGTGTAAGTTCCTTGTCCTGATGTTCTTATCTCGGTGAACGCCTCGGCGAGCGTGGTAAAGTTTATTTGAGTTAAACCTATGCCTAATACCTCCACAGGATAAACCGCGGCTACCTGTATTTCTCGCTCTATCGGCAAATAATTACTACTTGCGGGAGTGAACACCGCCTCAAACAACCCGCTTGCATTCACAATTTCCGCGGGAGTTTTCCACGCCCACGTTCCGGGAATATTGGTTGCGCCGCCGACTCCGTTAACAATGCCGGTAATTATTGAATTAGAAAGCGGATGCCCCAACGCGGCGGAAGTTGCTGTCGGCGGGGTTGCCACAGTGGGAAGCGCAGGGCTTACGACAACGGTTAAATCGTGGTCGGTTCCGTTGTATCTTGCGGTGTGCTGGCGAGCTCCTACATCTCCGACGGAGAGTGTGGGAGCAACCCAAGTCCAACCGTTCGGCAAAGTAATGCTCGACAACAAATCGCCGAAAGTAGCAAGTAAGTTCTGCGGTATATCGACAAACCACGTCGCCCAATCAATCGCGGACTGGTTGCGCAGGCGCGGCATTTTTCCGTCTTCCCAAATCCAAATACCCGTGGTCGGAGTAAAATCAAAATCCGTCCAAACATTCTGCTGTTTAAAGTCCGACGACAAAGTCCCCAAGCCGTCAATGTTGCCGAGGTCGTTAATTACGGTTTTTTCCGCGCCGTCTCTCGCTACGGACATTCCGCTCCACGCGCGATTGTTAACCAGAGTTCCGCCTTGGTGCAGTCCTACTACGCGCCCTAACGCTGTTTCGTGGTGAACGCCGCCGTCATTTTTCACGCTTTGACCAATCGCAATACAGTTTAGGATATTGCTCGATTGCCAACTATACCCCGCAATACCGCCAACGCGCGATTGTCCGCTTGTGGTTAAAGCGATTGAAACGGTAGAAAAGCTGTTTCTCAAATGGTATTCGTTCATGCCGACTATCCCGCCCGCGCTCAACTGTTGAAGACCGGTTATGTTTCCGCTTACAAAAACGTTTTCAATCGTGCCTATATTCACCCCGACTATCCCGCCGACATTCACCATATTGGTGGTAATTGCAGGAATGGTAATTGCAATGTCTATCAAAGCGAGGTTTCTTACAGTCGCCTGCGCGGTCATATTTGCGAACATCCCCACACTCTGCTGTAATGGCTGCAAAGAACTTATAGACATATTCGTAATACTATGCCCGTTTCCGTCAAAAACGCCTCTGAACGGCGCGTCCTGCGAACCAATAATTGTCCAGTTATTAGGATTGGAACCGTCAAGAACAACATTTTCCGTTAATCTGTAATGTTGCGCTAAACCGTGCCCGGTAGCGGCGGCAAACGCGTTAAACACGCCGATAGTCGCCTGATTAACCAAAATCGGCTCGGCGGCGGTTCCCGTAATTTGCAGGGTGGGAGCGTCTGTTATGGTATAATTCGTGTTTGTCGGCGTAAAAGTCAGAGGCGCGGCAAAGTTTGCGGCGGCTGTGTAAGTAAGGCGGTTTGTCGCGGAGTTAAACGAAAATCCTGCGGCGGGGGGCAAATTCAGCGTAATTCCGGCAGGCGCGGTGCTTACGTCGGCGCCCGTTAGCGTTGCGTTTGTGATTTCGACTTGTATTTGCTGAGGATTTATGGTAAAATTCTGCGTTTTTGTTCCGATAAACGGCGGCAAGCCGGTGATTGTAATTTCGGCGGCGCCTGCATTGACGTTGTTTGTTATAATATAGCTGAAATGCGTTCCCGCAAGCAACGTTTCACTGTCCAAACCCACTGTAAAGTCGGGAATGTGCGGGTTTCCGTTAAATGTAAAGGACGCGCCGATAACGGTAATTGTTGCGTTATACACGCTCGGCATAGAAACCAATCGTCCCAAATCCGTCGATGAGAAAAGGTGAGTTTGGGTTATCGGTTGAGTGTTTGCGCCGTTTACAAAATTTCTCAGCGTAAATCTTGCCACGTCGTTTTCGGTAAGAACGTGCGGCGGTGCGGGTGTAATTATTTGCTTGTCTTCCCACGAAATTATGGTTGCTTCTATGTTTACGCCGCCTGCCAAATCCAAAGCGGGTACGTTTCCTGTAAAGCCGGATTCCACCGAAATCATACTGTGTGTGTGTGTTGCGGTTAATCGGACTGTCTCAATAACGGCGTTTTGCGCCAAAGTTAAGTTGCCGCCGCTTACGTTTATTTCCGAAACGGTAATATTATTGCCGACCTTAAGCGCGCCGTCGCTCAAAAGGAACGTCCCCGAAATTTGCCGCGGTTCGCCGTCGCCGACCAATGTAATATCGGCGGCAGTGTTAAGGGCTCTCGAGACGGCAAAAGTTTGATTTGCGGAAATGGTGATTTCGACAGGCTCAATCACCGGAGTTGCGCTAAGCCAATCAAGCGCAAGGTTAAGAGTAGCAAATCCGGTGATTGAGCTTGTCGAAATCACCCGCAAGTGCGCGGTATAACTCAAATTCACCGAAATATCCCAAACCGTTATTTCGCTATAATTTTGACTTGTCGGTATAAATCTCGCCGCAAAGCTTCCGTTTTCATTTATAATATGCGTATCGTCGAGCCACGCCCACGTTCCGCTGATTTCGGCGCCGCCAACGCCGTCCACTCGCCCGCCCGAAAGCGTGGACGTCGCAAGCGTTTGCCCTGCGCTTACGCTTGTCGCGGTCGGCGGAGTAATAACCGTCGGAGTTGCGGGAGTAATGACAAAATTCTGCGTTTTTTCGCCCGAATAGTTATTTTTGCCTGTAAGTATTACGCTCGCCGTCCCCGCGTTTACATTATCCGAAAAAGCCAAATCAAAATAGTTTTCGGTAAATTCAAGCGGCAATATCTCATCGTCGTTCACGAGTATTTGCGGCGTTATCGCGCTTCCCGTATATTCTTGGTCGGGAATGTCTTCCACAAATACATTCGCAATATCGCGCGGAACAATCGAAAGCGCGCCCGTGGTCTGCACTACAATATCTTCCAAAATCGCGGTGAAAATTATATGCAGATTGTTATGCAAACCGCGCGACAATCTGTTGTTGTGCCAAACGTTCATTACCACGCCTCTGAAGTGAAGCTCGTTGTGCAACAGAGTGCTTTCCGAATAGTCGGAATATACGGCTCTTATACGAAGCTCGGACAAATCGAGTTGCTCGCCGTGAGCGTAGTTAAAATTACTCGGCTCCTGCGTGATTTCCAAAGATACGATTATTGCCTCGTAAGTCGGCGCAAATTTATGCGAAATCACAATTTCGGCGCCGCTGTTTTCGTCGATATTTACGGCGGTTTCGTTTATTGTCGCGGCATTAAATTCACTGCAGAACGCAAAATTTTCGTTTGCGGCAAGCGTTATTACCGCCGAATATTCCGTCCCGCCCAAAAATCTTGGATGGTCGGGATACCAAACAACGCTTTTTACGGTAAATTCACCGTCTTTTATCTCTATATTGTTTGGATTTGCAGGAACTTGTCCTTTAGTCGGATTAGCCTTTTTGAGCGCCGCCGAACTAATAATCGCAGGATTTACGTTTACGCTTAAAATATGCGAAATCACGTTAAAGTTATTCGTATTTTCGTGCGTAAACGTCGCCTCAAACGAATTTTGCCCAACGTTTCCGACCTCTACATCGGGAGTTTCCCAGGGAATTTCCCAAGCCCAACCGCTCGGCAAGACAACGCTCGACAACAAATCGCCGAAAGTCGCGGTTAATCCCGTCGGCAAAGCAGGTTGCGGGTCGGCTTTTTCTATGACAAAACTCGCGGTTTGCACGCCGATATATCCGCCGTCCTCAATCGCGTTAATTGTAATTTCAGCATTTCCTGCGTTTATGTTATCCGTGAAAATAGCGGTAAAATGCGTTCCCGCAACAAGTTGGTTTTCGGCAATCATAACGGTAAATTCGGGAATTTGCGGCGCGCCGTTAAATGTATGACTGCTTAAAACGTCGATTACGGCAAATCTCAGGTCGGCAAGCTCCATTGACCGCCAACGAGCGAAAACCGTAAGGTCGGAATTTATAATTTGCTCGTTCTCAAGTCTTTGAGCGCCCTCGTCTTCGCCGTCAAACCATCCCAAGAAAAGGTAATCTTCTCTTTCGGCAGGCAAAAGTCTTACGCTTTTTCCGCAATCCGCCTCAAGAGGAGCAATTGCCGTTCCGCCTCTTACGTTAAAAGTTATCGTGTATTTAATTATTTCAAAACGCGCAAAAAGCGTGGTATCGCCCAAAATGCGCAAAGGCGGAGTTTTCTCTTCGCCCTCTATGTCAAACCACCCCAAAAATATGTGGCAATCCTTGTCGCTCGTCGGAAATTCTTCAATATCTTCGCCCACGCATTTAAAGTCAGGCGGAGAGGACGTTCCGTCGCTTTCGTACATTATTTGCGCGCGAAATGTCCAATAAGCGAAAAGCGTGTCGTCGTGGGCGGGGAGAAACAAATCCCCCTCTTTGCCCATAATTTCGCCGTATTCCGGACTGCAATACCAGCCGTCAAAGCAGTATCTTTCCCTCGCGGCGACAGGAAGTACAAAGGAAGAATCCCAAGAAACAACTTGGCTGTCCACGTCGCTTCTGCCGCCCTGCGCGTTAAACCAGACGACGTATTCCGTCCTCGGACGAAGGTAAGTGTAGTTCGGCTCAAAGAGGTCGCTACAGGCAGTCAGCAAAAACAAAGACAAAACAAAGAAAGCCCCGAACAACATTTCACCGTTCGGAAAGAGGGTTTTACGAAGTTTTTGAGGCGTGTATTTCCTCGGCACTATCCCTCCGATTGTTTAGATTTTCACGCGCTACCTCACAGTTCAATATATAATATATAACCAAGATTTGTCAAGTACAATTCCCGAATTCGCAAAAATCCCCGCGACGTATGGCATACACCCTGCAACAATACACGCCGGCGGCGTGTAAGGACGGGTTTGATGTAGGGGCGGGTTTCAAACCCGCCCTTACGTACGTCGTACGAAAATTTCGCGTTTTTTAGATTTTGCAGGATAACAAATAGTATTTTCCCTATAAATGTTATAATAAAAAGGAGTATCTATGCCTTTCAAAAAATTACCGTATGGCAAATCAAATTTTGCAGATTTAATAGAAGGCGGATTTGCATACGTCGATAAAACGCGTTTTGTTGAACTTTTGGAAAACGAGAACAATTCGTACCAATTCTTCATTCGCCCTCGCAGATTCGGCAAAAGTTTGTTTTTGTCGGTGTTGGAAAATTATTATTGTATAAAGCAAAAAAACAAATTTGAAGCCCTCTTCGGTAATCTTTATATCGGCAAACACCCAACGTCGGAACAAGGAAAATACGCCGTTATTCGTTTTGATTTTTCCGGATTAAACACCGACAGCCACGAAGAATTTAAGGATTCGTTTTCAATCAAGGTGCAAGAAGCTGTCAGAGATTTTCTTTACACATATAAAAACACTTTCCAAAATTACGAAGAATTGTTAAGCTCATTAGGAAAAAATAATCCCGGTATCGGAGCAATGGTTTTAGCTTACACAGCGGCAAAATCCGTCGATATTCCCATATTTGTAATAATAGACGAATACGACCATTTCGCAAACAATCTTATAGCAATGGGAAAGTCCTATATAGACGAAGTAAAAGCCGGCGGCATAGTTCGCAGTTTTTACGAATCGCTGAAAGCGGGCACTTCTTCCGTCGTAAAAAGAATATTCATAACAGGTATAAGCCCGATGATGATAAACGACCTAACAAGCGGCTTTAATATGTCCACCGACTACAGTTTATATTCCAAATACAACGAAATGTTCGGCTTTACCAAAGAAGAAGTTGAGCGAATGATGTCCGAGACAGGCGTTGATAAAAATCTGATAAAAGTTGATATGGAAGCGTATTACAACGGCTATCTGTTCAACGAAGACGGAGAAAACAAGGTTTACAACTCTCAAATGATTTTGTTTATTTTTAATCAAATTTCAATCACAAACAAACAGCCAAAGCAAGTGGTTGATACCAATTTGCAAACTGATTACGAACGCTTGCGCCGACTTGCGGAAAACGAAAACAATCGAAAAAAAATACTGCAAATCGCTTTAGACGGAGGAACGCACGGCAATATAATCGAAAAATTTTCCTTGGACAAACTCGAAAGCGAAGAGTATTTTGTTTCCCTGTTTTTTTACTTGGGAATGCTGACTATCGGCGAGGCAGTAAGAGGCAGACCTTGGTTAAAAATCCCGAATTATTCAATAAAAACGCTTTATTGGGAATATATTGTTTCATATTCGCAAAGTTTCAATGAAAAACCGGTAAGCAATAATTTATTAGAAGAGGCGACGGGAAAAATGGCGTTTGACGGCGATTTCAAGTCCTACTTGGATTTTTTCGCGGAAAATTATCTGAAACGGCTTTCAAACAGAGACCTTATCGACTTTGACGAAAAGTATATTAAAGTTATGATGCTTGCGACTTTGTTTAACAGCAGATTATATCTTCCCGTTTCCGAAAACGAAACCCAAAACGGCTATTCCGACGTTTACCTGCAAAAACACCACGCCATTAAGGATATTAAATTTGAATACGTTTTTGAGTTGAAATACATTAAAACCAAAGCGACAAAAAGCGAAAAAGAAGCAAAATTCGCCGAGGCGACGGCTCAAATAGAGAAATACAAAAAAGACCCTCGTTTTATCGGCAGAGACGACATAAAATTTGTCGCCATAGTATTCGAGGGAAAAGGCGATTTCGAGGCAAGGTAGTAAAAATATGTAACAAATAGTATTTTCACTATCTCAAATACAGAAAATAATATGGCAATAAAATAAAAAGAGGGAACGCTTTGAAAAAGAAACATTTGACTATCATTTTAATTTTCGCAGTTGTCGCATTGTCGGCAATTATCGCGGCAAGACTTATTACATCTTCGGACAATGCAACAACAGGCGGAGGCGGAGGGCGCGACAGAGTAATCGCGGTCGAAGCGCAAAATCCTGTTTTTCGTCCGATGACCGAAACCCGCGAATTTACGGGGGCGGTTAAAGCCTCGCACAATTTTGTAGTGTCGGCAAGGGTCGGCGGACGGCTTTTGAGCATAAACAAACGCATAGGCGACAGAGTGCGCGCAAACGAAATCGTCGCAAGATTAGACGACATAGAATTCCAGAATTCCTTAGAAGAAGCGCGCGCGCAAGTCAATGAAATAGACGCTCAGCTGGCTCACTCGGAAGCCGAACTTCACAGAGCGCAGGATTTGCTCGACAAGGGAATTGTGTCCAGAGCGGAATTCGGTGCGATAAACGCGCAAGTCGAAGCCCAGAGGTCGCGGCGCGAACTTTTAAGAGCGACAATGAGACAGCGTGAAACAAATCTTCAACACACAATAATTCGCTCCGCAAAAGACGGTTTTGTGGCGCAACGGCATATCGACGGCGGCACATTGCTTACAGCGGGCGCGCCAATCATAACAGTTGTGGACATTGACACGGTTTTTGTAGAACTCGCCGTAACCGAGCGCGATTACAGAAGCATAACAATAGGAAAAAAAGCGACCGTATCAAGCACCGCAGTCCCGAACGAAACCTTTGAGGGCAGCGTTTACAGAGTAGCCCCGTTTTTTCAGGCGGCTTCCCGAACAGCGGCAGTCGAAGTCGCCCTCAAAAACGACAGACATCTGCTTATGCCGGGAATGTCGGCGCGGATAAACATAGTTCTCGAAAGCGACCCGAACGCGCAAACAATACCGTCGTCGGCGCTCGTAAATAACGGCGCGGCAATTTTTGTGGTCGATGGCGACAGAGCAAAATTTGTGCCGGTAGAAACAGGAATTTACGACGGGCGATTTGTACAAATAGTTTCTCCCGCAAATATAGACGGAAAAGTGATAACCCTCGGTCAGCACCTATTGCGAGACGGCGCGCGGGTTAATATAACAAACGCAGACGTTCCGGAAAACAGAGGCGAAAGAAGCGGCAACAGAGAACGAGGAAGCAGAGGAAATTAAAAAATGAAAGAAAGAGAACACTCATTTATATCGCTTCCTGTTAAACGACCGATTTTAATCACGGTTATATACCTTATAATAATGCTTATCGGCTCGTTTTCTTTGTCGCGTTTGCCCATAGACCTTATGCCGGAAATCACAATGCCGACAATAAGCGTAATTACGACTTTTTCAAACGCGGGACCGCAAGAAGTCGAAGAACTTGTTACACGACCGATAGAGGCGGCTCTTGCGGGAATTCAGGGTATAGAAGAGGTCAATTCCACCTCTCAGGAAGGGCGAAGTCAGGTGCGAGTCACTTTCCCTTGGGGCGTAAATTTAGACAACGCCGTTAACGATATGCGCGACCGAATAGACCGCATTTTAGGCGCGCTTCCCGAAGAAGTTGACAGACCGATGATACGCAAATTCGACGTCGCCGCAATGCCGATAATGATACTCGGCATTACCGTGCAGGACAAAGATATTCACGAAATTCAGCAGATTCTCGAAGACCAAGTGCAGTATCGTCTGGAACGGGTGGACGGAGTTGCGACGGTGGACATTCGCGGCGGACAAAGAAAGCAAATTCACGTTGATTTACGCACGACAAATATGGACGCGTTCGGCATTTCTCCCGATATGGTTGTGGCGGCGCTTCGTCGCGAAAACAGAAACGTTCCCGCGGGCGCAATTACTTCGGGCAATCGCGAAATTACGGTGCGCACGCTTGCAGAATTCAAAGGCGTAAACGACGTAAACAATACCGTGATAACCGTGCGAAACGGAGTTCCCATAAGAATTTCGGATATTGCCGACGTGCGCGACGGATTTCAGGATGTGCGCTCGCTCACCAGAATTAACGGCGAGCCGGGCATTCGGCTTTCCATAAGCAAGCAGGAGGGCACAAATACGGTCGCGGTCGCCGACGGAGTTCAGCGCGAAATCCGCCGAATAAACGAAGATTTCGAGGACTTGCAAATAATAACGATGGTCGATAACGCGCAATACGTGCGAAATTCCATAAATTCGGTGGCAATCGCCTTAATTTTGGGCGGCGCAATAGCAATTTTAGTAATACTTTTGTTCCTGCGAAACATTACCACAACCCTCATAATCGGCGTGGCAATTCCTATTTCGGTGGTCGCTACTTTCTCGCTTGTTTATTTCAGCGGATTTACCCTTAATATGATGACTTTCGGCGGTTTGGCTCTCGGAATTGGTATGCTTTTGGACAACGCCATAGTCGTTTTGGACAACATATTTCATAAACGCGAAAAAGGCGCGAACGCAATCGACGGAGCGATACAAGGCGCAAGCGAAGTTTCTTCGGCGGTTATAGCGGCAACCCTAACGACCCTCGTGGTATTTATCCCCGTAATATTTATGCGCGGAATGACGGGAATACTCTTCCAATCGCTTGCGTTTGTCGTCGGATTCTCTATTCTCTGCTCTCTTTTTGTGGCGCTTACCCTTGTTCCTATGCTTACTTCAAAATTCCTGAAAGACGAAAGCGTTCAACGCACGAAAAAAGTGAAAAACCCGATTTTAAGCAAAGTTTTTAACGCAAGCGAGAATTTTTATGTGAAAATGGAGCGCGAATATCGAAAAATAATACATTGGGCGCTCAGAAATCGAATGACCGTAGTGGTCGGCGTTGCGGTGCTGTTTTTGCTTTCTCTGCTCGCGCTTCCGCTTGTGGGTATGGACTTAATGCCCGTAGCCGACGAAAGCGACGTGCGCGTAAATATCGAAATGGAGACAGGCACAAAATTAGAGGTAATGGACGCAACCGTTCGTCAAATCGAAGCAATAGTAAGCGAAGAAGTTCCCGAAGTAAACTTTACTCTGACAGTCGTAAGCGGAACGCTCGGCGGCGGACAACAGGGCTTAAACCGCTCGGCAATGCGAACGGGACTTGTTCCGCCAAACGAACGTCAACGTTCTTCCGCGCAAGTCGCCGACGACCTCCGCCCTCTTTTGACAAACATTCCGGGCGCAACCGTGCGAGTTCGCGAAGGGCAAGGCTTATGGATAATGCGCGTTGGTGCGACAACCGAGGCTATAGCGGTAGAAATTCGAGGTTTTAATCTGGAACAAAGTCAAGCGCTCGCCCAACAAGTACGCTCGGCAGTCCAAGACATTGCGGGAATAACGGACGTCCAAATAAGCCGCGAAGAAGGAATGCCCGAGTTTCGCGTTATAATCGACAGAAGCAAAGCCGCGGAAATGGGACTTTCGGCAATCCAAATCGGACAGACAATTCAGACGGCTTTAGGCGGAACAACGGCAACGCAAGTTCGAGTGGACGGTAAAGAATTTCAGGTAATAGTTCGTCTTGCAGAGGGCGACAGACAAACCTTGACCGACGTAAATAACATTTCCATAATAAACAGCGCGGGCAATCCCGTATTATTGCAAAGCGTGGCGCAAATAGAGGCTGGAGTTGGTCCCACGCGCATAGAACGCCGCGACCGAGAACGAATTGTAAGCGTTAATATAAGTTATTCGGGGCGCGATATGCGAAGCGTTGTAAACGACGTAAGAGCGGCAATTTCCGAAATAACCGTCCCGCAGGAATTTGTAATGTTAATCCGCGGCGACTGGGAAGAACAGCAAAAAGCCCAGCGCGAGTTATTTTTCGGCATAGCGCTTGCAATCGCCCTTATTTTCCTTGTTATGGCAGGACAATTCGAGTCGTTCAAAGACCCGTTTGTTGTCCTTTTTTCAATTCCGATGGCTTTAACGGGCGTTGTAGCAATAATGCTTTTGACAAACACCCCTTTCACGCTTCAGGCGTTTATCGGCTGTATAATACTAATAGGAGTGGTAATAAATAACGCAATCGTCCTAATCGACCTCATAAATCGAATGCACCACGAAAAAGGAATGGAACTTTTTGAAGCGATAGAAAAAGCGGGCGAACGCCGTCTGCGCCCAATCCTAATGACCGCCCTTTCGACCATACTCGGACTTATGCCGATGGCGATAGGAATAGGCGAAGGCAGTGAAGCGCAAGTCCCGATGGCTCGCGTTATAGTCGGCGGACTTACGGTTTCAACAGTAATAACGCTCGTGCTTATCCCCGTGGTTTACTCTCTCGTAGAGCAAAAATTAGTCCGAAAAAAAGCCCCCGCATTCGCGACATTGGAGGTAAAACAATGAAAATACTCGCAATAATATTACTGATTTTTTGCACCGCGTTCGCTCAAATAGACGACACTGCAAACAACACTGTAAACGATCGGAATTTAGGGCAATCACAGGGGATTGCCCCTACGGCAGATCCCCGTAGGGACGACCATCGCGGTCGCTCTGATGCCATAATACTATCTTTAGAAGAAGCGCTGAATATGGCTGTAAACGGCAATCCCCTCCTCGCCATAGAACGAATAAGAACCGACATCGCAAGAACAATTATCCGAGAACGCCAATACGCATTCGAGCCGACAATCACTGCAACATATTCCGCGCAAGAGCCGTTTTTCGACCACAACCGAGCAAGCATAGCGTTAAGCCAAACCGCCCCCACGGGAACAAACATAGAACTTTCGACAAGAGGCGCAACTTGGGCTGCTCCGCGCGATTCCAACGCGACCGCAAGAATCACCATAACGCAATCGCTTTTGCAGGGATTGGGAACTCGCGTAAATCTCGCCCCTGTCAGACGAGCGCGCATTGACCTCGAAATCAGCCAAGAAGAATTGTCCGCTTATGCTCAGCGGCTTTTTGCGGAGGTCGAACGCTCATATTGGGCGTTAATGCTGAGCAATAAAGAATTGCAAATTTTCGAATATTCCTTAGAACTTGCCAACCGCTTACTTTTTGAAGCCGAGCAACGCCTTAACGCAGGAACTGTCGCTCCAATAGACCTTATCACAATCAGAGCCGAAGTCGCCTCGCGCGAAAAACAGCTATTCGACGCGCAAATCGCCCGCGAACAACGTTCTCTTAATCTTGCATTTCTGATAAACGCCCCGCAATTTTTCGATAAAGAAATTATTCTCAGCGACAGCACTTTAACTTTAGGCGAAGCGGATAATCTCGAAGACCACATACTCGCGGCGCAAGAATTCAGGCAGGACTTGCGACAAGCAAATCTTTTGGCAGAGCGCGGAGAGTTGGACTTAATCCAAACAAAAAACGGACTTCTCCCCCGCTTGGATTTTTTCATTGCGCTTGAGGGAACGTCGCCCAACGAAACGTTTGCAATATTTCCAAACGATTCCGACCCAAGATTCAGCGCAGGCTTGCAACTTCAATTCCCGATAACAAGCGGCGCGGCTCGGCAAAGACACAGAGCGGCGCAATACACGTCTCAACAACGACAATTAGCAATATCCAACTTCTCGCGCCTTATAGATTTTGAAATACGCTCCGCACACCTCGAAGTATCGCGAGCGCACAGACAAATAGAAACCGCGCAACTTGTATCCACCCTGCAAAAACAAAAATTAGAAGCCGAGCAAGAAAAATTAAGAGTAGGTCGCTCCACAGGCTACGCCGTCCTCCAAGTCCAACGCGACGTAGTATCGGCAAACCTCGACGAAGCGCGAGCAAGAATTGCGTATATAGAGGCGTTGTTGTCGCTGTACTCGAGAGACGCGACGTTGCTGGCAAGGCGCGGGGTTTCAGGGCATAGATGAATTTTACCAAAACTTTACAAAACTTGCAAACAAAACTTGACATTTAATACGTAATTTCTTGCAAAACTAAGGATGGAGGAATGGAAAATCTTTATGAAAGCGAAACCTAAGAAGCTTGTAATTTTTCTTCGCAGTTGTGTTTATCTCAGCGCGACAATGACCATTTGCACTATACTTTTCATATCGGCGTATATACTTATTATGGGACTTGTCAATATCACTCCGAGCCTGTTTGCACTCGAATACACAAGCGATAATGTATCACTTTTTCCTGCTATGATAAATACGGTGGTGGTAGTAATTATCGCTCTTTCGCTTTCTGTTCCGATAGGAATATTTTCGGCGGTTTATCTTACGGAATACGCATCGCGCTCAAATCAGTTTGTGAAATTTATACGAATTGCCGCCGAAACGCTTGCAGGAATACCGTCTATAGTTTACGGACTTTTCGGAATGATGTTTTTTGTTATATATTTGCAGATGGGATATTCGGTGCTTGCGGGCGGACTAACCCTTGCAATAATGACCCTGCCGCTTGTTATGCGAACTGCCGAAGAAGCGCTTATCGCAGTTCCCGATTTGTATCGCGAGGGAAGTTTCGGGCTTGGCGCAGGACGACTGCGAACAACGTTCAAAGTAATACTTCCGAGCGCTTCCAACGGAATTTTTGCGGGAGTGATTTTATCGCTCGGACGGATTTTGGGAGAGACAGCGGCGCTCATATTTACGGCGGGAACGGCAACCGAAATCGTCAGGGTTTTCACAAACAACGCAGGAGAAATTTCGGTATCATCGGGACGAACGCTTGCAGTGCATTTGTATTCGATTTCGACGGAAGGAATGAATGTAAACGAGGCGTTTGCCACAGCGGCGGTGCTTTTCATAATAGTGATTTTGCTGAATTCGTTTTCGTATTACATTGCAGGAAAAATCGAACGAAAAACACGGTAATAAAATGTAGAGACGTAATGCTTACGTCTCCCAAAAAAATAAAAATAAAAGGAGTGTCTGTGAACAAAATTGTCAGCGAGAACGTGAATTTGTTTTATGGGGAATTCCAAGCGCTTAAAAACGTGAATTTCGCTATGAAACAGAACGAAATAACGGCGCTTATAGGACCGTCTGGTTGCGGAAAATCGACGTTTCTGAGAATTCTCAACAGAATGAACGATTTGATTGAGGGTTGCCGAATAACAGGAAAAATCACCTTTGACGGACAAGACATTTACGACAATTCGGTCGATGTAAATCTGCTCAGAAAACGCGTCGGAATGGTGTTTCAGAAGCCAAACCCTTTTCCTATGAGCATTTATGACAATATCGCTTTTGGACCCCGTACTCACGGCATAAAAAACAAGGCGAAACTCGATATGATTGTCGAAAAATCGCTTATAGACGCCGCAATCTGGGAAGAAACAAAAGACCGTCTCAAAAAGCCCGCACTCGCACTTTCGGGCGGACAGCAACAGCGTTTGTGCATAGCCAGAGCGCTTGCGGTAGAGCCTGAAGTTCTTCTTATGGACGAGCCGACGAGCGCGCTTGACCCGATTTCCACGTCAAAAATTGAAGACTTGGCGGAAACGCTTAAAGAAAAATACACTATCGTAATTGTAACCCACAATATGCAACAGGCGGCACGAATTTCGGACGAAACGGTATTTTTCCTTTTGGGCGAAGTTATCGAACACGGAAGAACGGAAAAATTATTCACAAAACCGACAAATAAAAAAACCGAGGACTATATAACAGGGAGATTTGGATGAGAGAATCATACAAAAGACAATTGGAAAAACTTCGTTGCGATATGACAGAAATGGGCGCACTTTGCGAATATGCAATTAACAGCACAATTAACGGACTTGTGACCAACAATTCGGAAATGCGGAAAAAAACGTTTGCCATCGAAGAACAAATTGACAATATGGAGCGCGAAATAAGCCGACTTTGCATTATACTTCTTATAAGAGAGCAACCTGTCGCAGGCGATTTGCGTTTTATTACGACCACACAAAAACTTATAGGCGATATGGAGCGCATCGGAGCAAACGCCGCCAGCATCTCGTATTTGTTTGAAAACGCCAGCGACGAACAACGGCATTTTGTCGGCAAATATATGGAAGAAATGGCGAAATCCGTAGCAAAAATCATTTCAAACGCCGTGGATTGCCTAATCAAAAACGATGTGGAAGAAGCAAAAAACGTGATAATGTTCGATATCGTTATAAACAACCATTTTAAGGACATAAAGCAAGGGCTTATAAAACGAATTGACGAAGACGGCAAAAACGGCGAACTGTGTTTGGATATTTTTCAGGCGGCAAAATACCTCGAAAGAATAGGCGACCACGCAAAAAACATCGCAAAAGTTGTTGCATATTCCATCCAAGAAGCGTAATCGGAGAAGATTATGGTATATATCGTAGAAGACGACCGTGCAATTCGCGAACTTATAATTTATTCCTTAAAAAATTCGGGAATAGAGTGTCAGGGATTTATCGACGGAAACGATTTTTTCGCCGTAATGGGCGTCAATAAACCCGACCTTGTAATATTGGATATTATGCTCCCCTGCGACGACGGATTAAGCATTCTGAAAAAAATAAGAGGAGCGAAAACGACTGCCGACCTTCCTGTAATTATGCTCACCGCCAAAGGCACGGAATACGACAAAGTAATGGGGCTCGACAGTGGCGCTGACGACTATATTACAAAACCTTTCGGAATAATGGAGCTGATTTCAAGAGTAAAGCGCCTTATTAAAAGAACGCAAAAATCGTCCGACAAACATAACTTTATTTCATTTGAAAACATATCGGTCGATATTCCCAAACACTTGGTTTTGGTTAACGGACAGGAAGTCGTTCTTACAATAAAAGAGTTTGATACGCTGGTATTTTTGCTTCGTTCCGTAAATATTGTTCACAGCCGCGAAAACATTCTAACAGAAGTTTGGGGCTACGATTACGCTATGGAAACGCGCACGGTGGACGCGCACATAATGAGCTTAAGAAAAAAATTAGGCGACGGCGGAAAACACGTACAAACCGTTCGCGGGGTCGGCTACAAAATAGGGAGCCCCGAATGAAATTCCTGATTTTTTGGACAAATTTAATTCTAAGCGCAGTCTTGATTGCGATAACTTTAGCTTTTATTCATTATGGTGATAATCTCGCAAATATTTTCATAGTTATTATAGGCGCAGCATTAGTCGGATTTTACTTCTTTGCCATATCAACTGCGACAAAATTTGTCATCTCAAAAATCACGCGAGACATAGAAAAAATCGATTTGGAATGCCCGCAAGATTGCGATGTTTACGACGAGTTGGCGCCGATTTTAGTAAAATCACAAAGGCAAAACTCCGAGACCTCAGCCCAAATCAAGAAGCTGAAAAAACGCAAAAAACACTTTGAAACCATAACGGCAAATATGCACGAAGGCTTGATTATTTTAGACGTCGATTATCGAATTTTGTCGTGTAATAAGACAGCTCTTAACATTTTGGACGGCGAAAACAGCAAGCGCGAAAGCGACAACGCAGAAGAAGAAATCCAAAATCTTACAGGCAAACACGTTTTGGTTTTGTGCAGAGAAGAAGAATTTCGCCAAGGCATAAAATTCGCAGACGACGTAAAAAAAATGGAGACAATTATAGAAATTCAAGGCAAAACCATAAGAATGTTTGCAGGGCTTATAATCAACAAAGCGGGAGAAAAACAAGGAATTGCCATTTTGCTTATGGACATAAGCGAGCAAGCCGACCGCGAAAAACTGCGCCGCGAATTTTCCGCAAACGTTTCCCACGAACTGAAAACGCCGCTTGCAGTAATTTCGGGCTACTCCGAAATTATAACAAAGGGAATTGCCAAACCCGAGGACATTAAAGATTTTTCGGGTAAAATTTACACGGAAGCACAGCATTTGCTCAACCTTATAAACGACATTATTCAACTGTCAAATCTCGACGAAAACAGCGCTTTTTCCTTTGAAAAAGTAAACTTATACGAATTTGCACAAAACGCCATCAATCAAATAAGCGAAAAAGCAACAGAGCGAGAAATAACTTGCGAACTTACAGGCGAAACCACAGAAATAAACGCAATACCGCGACTTTTAGACGTAATTTTGCAGAATTTATTAGTAAACGCAGTAAAATACAATTGCGACGGCGGAAAAATCAGCGTAAAAATAGACGCAACAAACGAGCGCGCAATTTTATCCGTATCCGACACAGGAATAGGCATTCCGCTTTCGATGCAACACAGAATTTTCGAGCGTTTTTTCAGAGTGGACAGCGCCAGAAGCCAAAGACAAAACAGCACGGGACTTGGTCTCGCAATAACAAAACACGCCGTTCAAATCCACAAAGGAACGATAAGTTTATCAAGCGTTGAGGGAAAAGGAACAACTATTACGGTTGAGTTTTTAATTTTCAATCAAAAAGCTTGACAAAACACTTGATTTTTTATTATATTTATTTCATTGATATTTTAATATTGCTTATTGGAGGAGTGTTAAATTGGAATTTCTGAATGAAAATACAATTAAATTGATTATGCTTTTTGTAGCCCCCGGATTTATTTCTATGAAAGTATGGGGATTAATACATCCGTCGGAAAAAGTGAAGATCACAAATTCTTTGATTGAAGCAATTATATTTGGAGGCGCTTACTATATTTTTGTATCTTGGTTTACCTCAATGGTATGTTTATCCGATATTTTTTTAGTGCCTTTGCTTTTTGTGCTTTCAATAATTTGTCCAATATTCTTAAAGTTGATATTAGGATTTAATATCATAAAAGATAAAACTATCAGCACAATACCCAAATCTTGGGATTACTTTTTTAGCAACCAAAAAGTTCGTTTTTTTGTACTAATTCACTTAAAAAATGAAAGAATTATAGGCGGTCTTTATGGAGGTGATTCATTTGCTTCATCTTACCCTGAAAAAGAAGATTTATATTTAGAAGAAGTTTGGAGACTTAATGAAGAAGGAATATTTATGGAAAAAACACCCGACACAAAGGGGTTGTTAATAAATTATGACGAAATAGAGTATATTGAACTTTTTAATGAGCAGAAAGGAGAAAGCGATGAACGAGAGAAAATTAGCAATTGAAGGCTACCAACTTCGAAATAACAGCCTAAGGCAAGGGCATCAACTAAAAGGAACAAGTAGTTCGTCGATGCTAAAGCCTATACCACCAAGAGGAGGTTCAGGAGAAACAATGTTGAAATTGAACAAGAATTAAAAAACAAAATTGAGCACAAAACAATTGTGCTCAATTTTGTTCTTCTCAAATCCTCTTTTTTACCACCGCGAAAGTGAAATTTATCATCAATATAAACACAAAAAGAACTACTGCGGTCGATATAAGCGCCTCGCGGTGAAGACCTTCGGCGTAGCCCATTTCGAGGACTATGTTTGCCGTGAGCGTTCTTACACCGTCAAATAAACTGCCCGGAATTCGCACTTGGTTTCCTGCTACCATTATTACTGCCATTGTTTCGCCGACGCAACGTCCTAATCCGAGAACGACAGAGGCGATAATTCCCGATTTTGCCGCGGGAAGAGTGGCGAAAAACATCGACTCTTCTTTGCTTGCGCCAAGGGCGAGCGCGCCTTCGTAATAGATTTCGGGAACAGCCCGTATTGCCGCTTGTGAAACGGTAATTATAGTCGGAAGTATCATTATTGCAAGAATTATTGACGCGGCAATAAGCGAGCGACCGCTTCCGCCGAACAATTCGCCGATTATCGGAGCGATAACCACCATTCCGAAAAAGCCGTAAACAACCGATGGTATCGCCGCTAAAAGCGATACCATCGGGCTTAATATATTACTGATTTTCTTTTTACAGAATTTCACCAAGAAAACAGCCGTCATAATTCCGACGGGAACAGCAAACAAAAGCGCCAAAGATGTCGCAAGCATTGTTGCCGTTATCATTGGAAATATGCCGAATTTCCCGTGGCTGGTAGGACGCCATTCCATACCAAAGATAAAGTTGAAAAATCCTATTTCAAATATCGCAGGAATTCCGCCCGCAAACAAAAATATGCAGATAAGCGCAACGCACAATATGCTGGCGGCTGCCGATATGAAAAATCCGATTTCCGCCGCTTTTTCTTTGGTTTTAAACATTTAATTCGCTCCCCTGACTTTGCTCCATTCTGTAATTTCACCCAAGAAAATTCCTCTTACTTGCTCAAGAGACAAATTGTCAATTTTATTTTCCGTGTTAACTATAACTGCAATTCCGTCAAGCGCAACGGTGGTCGGAGTAATACCCGATTGAATTTCGGCAGGTCTCAGCTCTCTGGAACTCATAGCAATGTCGCAAATCCCTTCCTGCAACGCACGTATTCCCGCCGACGAAGAATTTTGCTGAACTTCAACCGTGGCACTTGTATTTATTGCCATATACGCTTCTCTGAATCTTTCCATAAGTGGAGCAACCGACGACGAACCCGCAACTACAACGCGCCCCGAAACACCGCTTGATACAAATTCGCCCGTATTTTGAATTCCGATATATCCACGCGATGCAACAATTTGCTGTCCGTTTGCGCTAAGCATAAAATTGATGAAATCCTGAGCGACTTCAGTTATTTCGTTTTTTGTTCCGATAAGAAAAGGACGGGCAATTTTATAATCGCCGCTTGTTACCATTTCGGGAGTTGCCGCAACGCCGTCGATTTTCAGCGCCTTGATGTTGTTGTTAAGCGAGCCCATCGAAATATATCCGATTGCACGCGTATTGCCGATTACAGCGTTAATCACAACCGATGTGTTGTTGCTGATTTCTGCGTTAACAGTCATCATATCTCTTCCCTGAGCGTCAACAACTCCTGCTAATTCGGTAAACGCCGAACGTGTTCCCGAGCCCTCTTCACGCGAAACAACCGTAATTTGGTCGTCGTTTCTCGCACACGAAACAATAAACAATGCCGCAAAACTAACGGCTGTCATAAATTTGAACACCTGTTTTCTCATAATACCTCCTATTAAAAATTAGAAAAAACTGTCGGTAATATAAAAAACCTAAATAAAATTCGCTTGCGGTCTTTGTTAAGTTTGTGTAAAATGTGAATTTTTTTTGCAAAAATACTATTTGGAGACGAATACCGTCGGCAAAAAAAGAAAACGCCCCGCGAATTTTAAGCGGGGCGCGTTCTTTTTGATTGTTGGAAAGGCTGTATTATCTGTTAACGCCAATTCTTGCGGAATAGGTGAATCTTCTGCCGCCGGAAGGAGACGCAAGGCATTGCGTCTCTACAACAATCAAATACGTGCCGTTGGCGACGAAACGTCCGTTGGTGTTGGTCAAATTCCAGACGATTGCCGACGAATGTAGGGGCGGGTTTAAAACCCGCCCGTACGGATGGGTAGCGGTTTCCGTGAATACGACATTCCCCAAATTATCTAAAATTCGCAAGTTTATTGTTGCGGGTTCGGGAGTGATTACCGAAATTCTTGCCACATCCGAAACAATGGCATTTTCCAACACAATGCCGTGTCTGTTATCGCGGGATTCTGTTCTTCTGATTGATGTGGAACCTTGTGATAATCTTACGACTAAACCTGTTTGACCTTGCGGGGTGTAGTTTTTTGCGCTCATTGCCGAAGTGTTTATGTTGACCGAATACAATCTTTCTGTTTCGTTTGAACGTTGTTCGCGCGCTTCTGCTGAAAGTGTTGTCGGTATCGGGCTCAACGAAATTGACGGCGCTCCCGTCAAAACGTCTTCATTGTCGCTTTCTTGCGTTTCGGTGTTAGTTGCAAAGCCGATAAATCTGATAAGTCCGCTCAAATGAGATATAATGTCTTCTATTTCAGCGAAATCTCTTTCGTTCAACAAAATTGTGTCGTTAGCGGGTGCGGTCAATGAAACCAAAAGCGTTCTCGGTGTAATTGAATAATCTATGCTGACGGTGCTTTCGTCAAGCGTGAAATTATTCGCATTTGCCGAAATTATCTGAGCAAACGGCGCAAGAACTCCCGTATAATTTCCGACTTCGGACTGACCGCCGACAACACGCAACATAACGCTTTTCTCTTCCACGCTCGGAATTGGGACTTGCACCATTTTGTTATAAACAAACGTTCTTGGTTGCGACCAACTTACCGTTAATTTCTTAGGGCTAATGGTAAACGGACGAACATTATTCACCAAAATTATGCCAAGCGCGGGATTTTTAAGTTGAGCAACTGCCACGTGGCTTCCCGCGTTTGTTTGTTTGCCGATAATTTCAAGTTCGATTTCTATATCGTTCCACATTGCCGTTGCAGTGGGATATTGTTCTTCGCCGTTGAACGTAAATTGCGTTTCGCCCCAAACAACGCTGACAATAGGTGTTCCGCTTGAAGCAATGGCAAATGTGCGGCTTAAAATTCCCGTGTAGTTTCCGATACCCGTGATTTCTACGCTTCCCATTCCCGAAATATTTGCTCCGTAAAAAACCTTGAAATCTACGTTTTCCGTTAAACTTTCTTCGCCGTATTTAACTTCGACATTCGGAGTAATTTGCCTGCCCGTAAATGAAAAATGGCTGATTGGCGATATTGCGTTTTCGCGAAGCGTTCTCGGCTCTATCGTAAATGGTTTTTCGGAGTTGGTCAAAATTATCTGATTATTCGGAGTTGCCAAACGGGCGATTGCTCTGTGTTCTCCCGCGTTAATTCCGCCGATAATTTCCAATGGAACGGGAAGTCCGAACAATGTTGCCGAAGCAGACGGCGCTTGCATTGAGCCGTTAAATATAAAGTCGTCGTTTATATCTTCCCAAACTACTACAACATTTGCCGTTTCTGCCGCTGTTTCGGAAAGTATGGCAAACGAGACAACGGGTGTTTGCGCGCCAAGACGGTTTTCTGTTTCCGCTATCATTGCTTTTGCAAAGTGTGTTCCTACAGCAGTCGGAGCAATTGCAGAAAATTCTCCGTTTTCACTTGTTGCAAAAAGGTAAGTTATTGCGCCATTGTCAAGATTTCCGATTACGCTCGGAGCAAGCGCATTTCCGACTTCAACGCTTTGAATGTTTAAGATTGGGCTGATTTGTGCCTTTGCGATTGTGAATTGTTTTGTTGCGCCCGTCAAATTAAAGTTGAAATTGCTGTTTGTTGTCGCAAGAATTGCCGTTGCGACGTATGGCGAACTGTTTGCGTTTGTTGCGCCGCCCAAAATCGTAAGTTGCAACGGAATTCCGTCTGCCGTAATTGCCGTTGCTGTCGGCGCTTGCACTCTTCCGTTGTAAACAAAGTCCGTTTTTGTATCCCAAATAACTTCGACATTTTCGCTTGCTTGAGTTTTCAAACCTGCTACGGCAAGCGAGGTTATTTGAAAATCTACTGCGCTAACCCAAAGTGGCTGTATAACAACATCTGTTATTTTAGACAAATCCCAAACTGTGTGAGCAGGCAGGTCTTGAGTTCCTGTCCTACGGATAAAACCCGATAAATCAAAACTTATATTTGCGTTTGTACCTGCGGGTATAACCCGATAAAAATCTCTTCTGTTTTCGTCGTCCCATAATATTAGCAGGAACGCCCTGTCGCTTGTGTAAGTCATATCAATTCTACTTACATCCGTCAAATCAAAGTCGCGAACATTTAGAGAAATATTTCCGCCGCCCGTTTCGTTGTTGCTACTTATTGAGCCCGCCAACGGATTGTTTGATGTTATTGTCGCAGTTGTATTAGCGCCCCAAGTTTGCGCGTGCCAAACAAATTCGTCGCTGATTAGTTCGGTGTAATCGGGCATTTCAAAACGGACTTCAATAGTTGAGTCGCCCGTTATGTTTTGGAACGTATAACTGTTTATTCTTCCTCTGCTTACGCCGTTTATTTTAACGTCTTCTATTACATATTGCCTGTCGGGAGTAAAGGTAAATGTTCTGTTCGCTCCGTTTCTGACGACCACTTCTCCGCTCGGCGAAATCGTTCCGCCCGCTCCTGCCGTCGCTGTAATTTTGTGAGTGTTTTGTATGACTTCCAACCCCGCCACCGAAAGAGACGTTATTTGAAAAGATGTCGATGTTGCACCCCAAAGCGTGTTTATGCCAAGGTGTGTTATTTTTGATAAATCCCACACTGTGTGAGCAGGCACATCTCGCATTTGACTTGCGTCCCAAAAGGTAAAGCCCGACAAATCAAAGTTTATGCTTGCGTTTGTGCCTCTCGGAATAAGACGCATATATCCTCTTTCATTTTCGCTGTCCCATAAATTAAGAAAAAATTCCCTGTCGCTTGTATAAGTCATATTGATATTTACCACATTGCTCCAATCAAAATCCACAAGAGAAAGGTCGAAATTTGCGCTGCTCACCCCGTCGTGAGGAGTTCTCACACTTATTGAGCCCTCTAATGGGTTGTTTGATAATTTGCTCGCAAACACATTGTTTTCGTTGCCCCATCTGTTTATATGCCAAACAAATTCGTCGTTGATTAGTTCGGTCAGCCCAAAATCTGCAAGCGCCCTAAAACTCGCCTCAATAGTAGAGTCGCCCCTTGTGTTTTGGAAAGTATAACTGTTTATTTTTCCTCTGCTTACACCGTTTACCTTAACATCTTGTATTATATATCCGTTTTCGGGAGTAATGGTAAATGTTTGATTTCTTCCCTCTCTGACAAGAACATCTCCGCTCGGCGAAATCGTTCCGCCCGCGCCCGCCGTTACTGTAATGCTGTGCGAGGGCGCGACTTGTAATCCTGCCACTAAAATGGAGGTGATGGTAATATTTGTCGTTGCTCCCCACGCGACAGACTCTATATTAACAGCCCCGTTTATTTGAGATAAAATAGATTGGTTCATTGTTATTTGTTGCGGCACCCAATTAACTCTATCGCTACGTGTAAAACGGGCATTTACGCCCAGCAATGAAATATCTTCTGTCCTGTTTGTCCCCGCAGGTAATTGAACGTAATAAATGAATTGCTCACAACCTAATATAGCTAAAAAATTGTGGCTGCTTGTGTAGGTTATACGAATAGAAGTAGCATTAGTCCAATCATAAATTCCGTCTTGCCAAAATCCGCCTCCACCGCCGTTTGGAATTAATGCTCCCGTAAAAGGGCTGTTGTTGATAACTTCTGCTTGTGCATTTCCCCAAAAATAAGTATGCCAAGCATTTTCATCGTTGATTAGTTCAATGCTCGCTGCTGTTGAACTTGTGATTACCGCAAATACCATTGCGATTGCCAATAGGAATGTTTTAGTTTTGCTTTTCATAAAGCAACCTCCTTTTTAATTTATATCGAAAAAATTGAATTCTGTGTTTTGCCCACATAACACGCCCAACGCCTATATACCATAGGTATATAGATTTTTTGAAAAATGATAAAAATGGGTGAGTATTAGAGAGAGAGAGAGAGAGAGTAATTTCGACCTCTCGCTGTTGTCAAGGGAATTTGACATTTTTGTGCGAATTGCATTATTTTCTCCTCGTTTTTTGTTTGCATTGCTTTTCTCTGAGTGAAAATACATTGTGGCAAGGGTGGCGTGGGAGATTATTTTGTTTTTGGTGAAAATTGTGGGGCAATTGCGGAAATGTGTAAAAAAAGGCGCAAAGATTGTTTTGCGCCGATGGTTTTTTTGTAAGATAAATCTGTATTGCTCATATTTATCCACTTTATTTGAAGTGGATAAAATACTATTTGTGATACGGTTCTCCTGCAATTATTTTGAAACTGCGATAAACTTGTTCCAGCAAAATCACTCGCATAAGTTGATGCGGAAAAGTCATATCCGAAAACGACAGGCGAAAATCGCTTTTTTGTAAAATTTCGCTGTTTAGTCCAAGCGAGCCGCCTATAATAAATGTTATATGCGATACTCCGTTTGTCATATTGTTTTGTATGTTTTCGCTGAATTTTTCGGACGACAATTTTTTTCCGTCAATCGCCAAAGCGTAAACGAAAGATTTCGGTGAGATTTGTGCTAAAATTTTCTCGCCTTCTTTTTGCAGAACTATGTTTTTTTGTGCTTCGCTTAGATTTTCGGGGCATTGCGCGTCGGGAATTTCGATTATTTGCATATTGGCAAACGCGGAAAGTCGTTTTAGGTATTCGCCAATTGCGTCTTTCAGATAATTTTCTTTAATTTTTCCGACGGCGATTATGCTAATTTTCATTTTTCATTTCCTTAAACAGAATTTGCGGGTCAACGGGGCTTACCCTCATCGTTTTGTATCTTTCTACAACAACCAAACCGGGCGGCGATTTTCTTGGTTTTCGCACGTATCGCGCTTCGGCTATGTGGACTTCGACGTATCCGCAATTTTTTGCTTTTGAAAAAAACACCGCTATTCCGCCTGCAATTCTCAAAATTTCGTCGGGAGGCATTGGAGCGTTTTTGGGACGGCGGATTATTAAATGAGAGCCTGCGTATCCGACCGCGTGAAACCAAATATCGCTGGGTTTCGCGAATTTTATGGAAAGTTCGTCGTTGTCGGCGCTCGTTTTTCCTGCAAAAATTTCGTATCCTTTATATACGTACCTGCGAAACGGTGTTTTAGGCGCTTCTTCGTTAGTCTTAATTTTTTGCGCGGAAGATGATAAATATTTGTCGATAAAATTCTGTATTTCGTTTTCGCGACCTAAAAATCCGTTTTGTAAAAAATCCTCGATAACTGCCAAATTTTTTTGCAATTCGGCGATTTTTGCGTCTTCTGTTTTTATGTTTTCGGCACATATTTCACAGCCGCGTTTGCCTTTTCTCGCTTTTTTGTAATACATTTCGGCATTATCGACCGCACCAATTGCGGTGTTCAGCGTAATTTTCAGCGGATTTCCGAGCGCGTCCGTAAGTTCAGCGCAATCCGTTCCTTTTTTTATCGCGTTTTTGTTTATAAGAATGGTGTCGGCAAAATTTTTGTAAATTTCCCAGTCCTGCGATTTCTCCAATTGAACTATATGAGTTGCGCGCCGCTTCCGTGCACGGTCAATTTCCAATTGCATTTTTGCCTTCAAAATCGGTAATTTTTCGATGATTTCTTCCATAAAAACACTTTCTTAACATAATATTTAAATATAAAATAAATTTTCCTTGCGCGCTTTGTACGACAAAATGTATTTTTTTGCGTAATTTTTTAATTTTATACTCATAAGGAGAGTATTTATGTCTGTTGATATTACACCAAAAGCAAAAAAAGCAACTGTTGTTTTTACTACACCGTCAGTTGATGGGGCAGCAGGAGCAATTCTCACGGGAGAATGGGATAATTGGGAAGTTTGGGCAATGAAAAAGGGCAAAGACGGCGCTTTTTCAGTTAAATTAAACCTTGATTTGGGAAGAGCGTATCAATTCGGTTATTCTATCGACGGTCGTTGGAATTCAGACGCGACTTTGCCGCAGGTAGTTTCTCCATTCGGAACAAGCAACTCTGTTTTGGATTTGACAAACGTAGTCGCACCCGAAGAAGCCGCACCGAAAAAAGAAGCGGCGGCAACTGCAACAAAAACAGCGGCGCCCAAAGCGGCGGCGGCAACAAAAAAAACCACAGCAAAAGCGGCAAAATAATTTTTTGATGCTTGATATTTGTATTATCGGAGGCGGAACTGCAGGAATTTCTGCGGCTAAAACCGCCTCCGAATTTAATTTTAAATCAATAATTTTCGAGAAAAATCTTTTAGGCGGCGTTTGCCTGAACTGCGGTTGCGTTCCTTCAAAAATATATTTAGGGGATAATCCCCCTGTCGAAAATATTTATAACAAATTCAACAAAATTCGCAATTCTTTTCAACAAAAACTTAAGCACGATTTAATTTCGAGCGGTGTGGAAATTATTGAAAGCGAAGCCGAAATTTTGCCCAAAAACGGTGAAAACTTTGTAATTAAATCAGGCGACAAAATAATTGAAAGCAAATATTTAATTATCGCAAGCGGTTCCGTTGCAAAAGGACAAGGAATTTTCTTTCCGAAAACTCAAGACGAAATTCCCGAAAATGTCGATATACTCGGCGGCGGAATAGCGGGATTTGAAGCCGCGCAAATTTTTAACGCCTTGGGAAGTAAAGTTCGCGTTTTAGAAAAAAGCGACAAATTTTGCGCAAATTTAAGCCAAAACGCCGTAAATATCCTTGTCGGCAAAATGCAAAAAAACGGAATTGAATTCGTAAAAAACTTTGACGGCGAAATTGGCGACAATGTATATTTCGCAAACGGACGAAAATTCGCGCCTATTAAAGGAATAGAAAATTTGTCGCTTCAAATAACAGAAAACGGCGTTTCAACCGACGAATTTTGCCGAACATCCGCAAAAAACTGCTTTGCAATAGGCGACATAAATTCAAAATCAATGCTCGCTCACACGGCGGAGCAAGAGGGATTTGTCGCAATAAACAAAATTATTGGCAATGATTTTGCACTCGATTACGAAAGTATTCCCGCTGTTTTATACACCGACCCGTCAATCGTAAGAGTGGGAGTTTTGCCGACAAAAGATACTCAATACGAAGTCCGCCAAATGCCGCTTTCGGGAAATGCCAAATTCCGCGCAATGACAGATACGGGCGAAAGAGGACTATGCGAAGCGGTAATCGAAAAAGAAAGCGGAAAAATTGCAGGATTGCATTTAATTTCGCCCAACGCAGAAGAAATAAGCGCGGTAATGGCGTTGATAGTTCAGAAAAATTTGACCGTTCAAGATATAAGAACTACAGTTTTTGCGCACCCGACAATCAGTGAAATTATTAAGGAAACTATTTTTTACGGACAAATTGTATGAGATTAAGAAATATCCCGCGCGCAGGCAGTGTGCTTGCCGCAAATCCCGAAATCGTTGTCGCAAACCCAAAAGATTTTATAGGAAACTGGACGAAAATATTCGAAAACAACAACCCGCTACACCTCGAAATCGGTATCGGACGTGGGAATTTCATAATAAATTTGGCGAAACAAAATCCAGATATAAATTTCTTGGGAATAGAAAAATTCGACTCGGTTTTGTTGCGCGCTTTAGAAAAAACAATAGACAACCCCATAAAAAACCTGCGACTTTTGCGCTACGACGCAAACAATATCCTCGAAATATTCGGAAACGGCGAAATAGAGAAAATCTATCTTAATTTCAGCGACCCGTGGGAAAGAACATCGCAAAGAAACAAGCGAATGACTCATACAAATTTCTTGAAAAAGTATGAAAAAATTCTTACCGGCGGCGGAATTTTGCAATATAAAACGGATAATCGCAAATTTTTCGAGTATTCTTTATCCGAATTTAATAATTTCGGGCTTCGTATAAATTCGCTCAATTTAGACCTGCACGAAAACGAGCCGACTTGGAATATTCGCACGGAATATGAAGAAAAGTTCGCGGGGCTTGGAAAAAAAATATATTTTTGTGCTGTAAGTTTCAAAAAAAAGGAGAAAACAATGGAAAAAACAATTGAATTAGGAAAAGGTCTCGGTAATGAGTTGCGTTTTGGAATGCGCTTTGAAGAAGTTAAAAAGATTTTAGGCGAGCCAAGCGAAATAGAAAACTCGGAAGTGCCGAGCGCAGACGGCGAAGATTTCGGCGATACCGTCGCGTGGATTTACGACGAATTAGGCGCAACGCTCTATTTCGACGAAGAAGACGAATGGAAATTAGGCACAATAGAAGTCGATGACGACGATTTTGAGTTGGGCGGCAAAAAACTTATCGGAAAAGGCATTAAAGATGTCAAAAATATTTTGCAAAATATGAACATCAACGACATCAACGAAGAAGAAATCGAAGCGGAAGAGGGCGAAGACGAAGAGGTAAAATTGCGCTTACTTTTCTCACAAGAAAAATGCCTGAACGTCTGGTTTGAAGACGGCGTTTGCTGTGAAATTCAGTGGAGTTCGTTGTAAGCGAATATTGTTCTTTCTAAAAAATTTGCTATATTGTCCTTACGCATATAGTATTTTTATCTGCAACTGATACAAGGATACAACAAAGCAAGGCGGAAATTTATGGAAAAATGGCAAGAAGAAATGGCGGAAATCAGGGCGGCAATGGCGGAAAACATGAAAGGTTTTGCGGAGATTAGAGAATTGCAAAAGAAAAACGAAGAAGAGTTCCAAAAACGCTCCGACGCCGCCGACAAGCGAGCGGCTAAAGCCGATAAAAGCCTTGAAAAGCTCAAAGAACTTGTTGGCAATATGGGAAAAAACAACGGGCTTTACGCAGAAGAATTTTTTCAGCGCGCGCTTGCTAAAAACCTTACTTTTGCGGGAATAAAATTTGACAAATTAATACCTAATCTTAAAGTAGAGAAAAAGGAAACTTGTGAATTTGATATTGTTTTGGTAAATGGCGACAGTGTTGCGATTATTGAAGCAAAAACTCGTATTCACCCGAATTTTGTAGAAAATTTGGCAACAACAAAATTGTCGCAATTCAGAAAATATTTCCCCGAATACGCAAATTACAGGGTGTATCTCGGAGTTGCAGGGCTTTCTTTTGACAACTATGTTGTTGAAAAAGCGAACGAACTCGGCGTAGGAGTTATAAAACAAGACGGAAAAACCATTGAAATTAACTCCGATTTTGTGAAGGAGTATTAGAAAATGAACAACACAACACATATACATATATAATATTCCATATTATATATGTGGGGATATTACAAGGGGACGCCTTTTCAGGCGCAAAATTTTTGCGTTCTTTTTTGTGTCGTCAAAGTCGAAAACAAGTTCAATTAAACAAATAAAAAGGGAGTTTTTATGATAAGTCTTAAAAATGTATTGGCGGCAATTTTGTGTTTTGCGTTTTCAAAAATTGATTTGGACGGGTTGTTAGTTTTAGAAAAAATCAGGAAACGGAAACCGTAAGGGCAGACCCGTGTGTCTATCTCATACGATAAATTTTCACCAAAAACAAAATAATCCCGTAAACCACCAAAAACAAAACATATTTTTCTTGTGCAGTAAATACAGGAAGCAGAAATTTTAGTTCTGTTTTTTCGTATATGTTATTCTCTATCAACAATTAGAGAAGACGAATGTCCGTCGGGGCTGTTCTGTCTGCCTTCTCTAATTAAAACATAGGCGTATTCTGTATTTACTGCAAAAATTACGAATTTTACCGGCAGAACAGCCTTTCCGCTGTTTCTTGCTTGAAATTTTAACATTGCCGTATGGAAACGGCGGGAAGGCGGTTTTATGAGGAAACTTTTCAGGGTATTGGCGACGATAGGGATTATCGCGAGTGTGGTGTGTGGACAGGTGACGTGGAATAATAACACGCCGCCGACAATTACAAATGGGACGACGGTAACAATTGCCGCAGGAGCAGAGGGAACGATGGATGTGCCGGAGAATACGACGGTGACGATTGTGAGTGCGGGTAATGAAACGGTCAATAATGGTGACAGAAGAATTTCCCTGAATATTCCCGCTACCTCAAAAGTTATTTGGCAGGCGAGATATACGAATTCTACATCTGCGCCGGATTGGAGGACGGATTCGACGTGGACGATCGGAGGAGCTGTAATAATTTCCGCCGACGACGGTGAATTTGAGGTTGTGGACGGTGCGAAAATAATAAACACCGACAACGATATAGCAATTAACAGAGTTGGTGTTGGCGGTCAAATCACAGTTTCCGGAGGAATAGTGCATTCTGACAGAGGCACGGCAATTCAAAATAATTCTTGGTCAAATGCTATTGTCACAATTTCCGGCGGAGTGGTAAGCAACAACAGCGCTACTGCAAATGTAATTTTTGTACCTACTACGAGTTGGGGGGAAGACAATTCCGAGTTAAATATCATCGGTGGTTTAATAATTGCGCCGAGAGGGAATATGAATTCGGGACCTGAAGGCATTCTCAATAGAGCGCATACGGGCGAATTAGGCGGCGTGATTATTGCTCTTCCTACTGTAAGCACATATTTCTCCGGCTCAATAACAAACGGCGGTAAAGAATTTTTGTCATTTTTACCGAACAACGCGCCTGTATCGTGGAACTTTGAAAATAATCTTATAACGGGCGTTAAATACAATGCCGACGGTGATGTTTTTCCCTTTACTATGACAGAGATAAATGCGACAAATGAATTTGTTTGGAACGGGGACGGCGATAACATTGATATTCCCTTAGGCATTGAATCCGTTACTGTCACTATAGCCGCAGGAGCAAACGGAACACTGTCGATACCTGCGAACGCAACGGTGGCAATTGTGAGTGCAGGTAATGAGTCGGTTGATAACGCAGACAGAAGAATTGCTCTTAATATTCCCGCTACCTCAAAAGTTATTTGGCAGGCAAGATATACGAATTCCGCCACATGGGATTGGACTGTTAGTGGTGAGGGGACTATAAGAATTTTCGGTAGCGGCGAATTTGAGGTTGTGGACGGTGCAAAAATAATAAGCGCCGGCGACGATATAGCAATTACCAGAAATACTGCCGGTCGATTAACAGTTTCCGGAGGAATAATACATTCCGCAACAGGAGGAGCAATTCAACAAAATTTTGATTGCTCAAATAATATCGTCACAATTTCCGGAGGAGTGGTAGGTAGTAATAGCAACTGGTTCGCCGTGATTGGCATCGGGTGGGGCGACAATTCCGTATTAAATATAACGGGTGGTTTGATAATTGGACAGAGAGAGAATATTCAAGGTATTCTCGGTAGAGCGCATACAGGCGAATTAGGCGGTACTATTGTCGCCTATACTGCCGAAGCGGCTGTCGGCACGCACAACGCAGGCGACAGAACCGGCTTAGTATCTCTGCCTGAAAATTCGGCATCGTGGGAATTAAACAGCGAGCAAGGAGGCGGTATCAGTTATCCGGGCGGCTTTTTTCCGATAGCAACCGTTACGGTAAACCCAAGCCAAAATTCGATTTTCAGACGCATAAACACCGACACCCGCTTCGGCATTCTCCTCGAAAACGCAATTGTCTCCGATTTCGCAAGAATTTCGGTAATTACCCCCGAGCCCGCAACAATAAATCTGCGAATTATGGATGCGTTGGGTAATGTCGTATTCACGGAAACCGCCGTAGGGGCAAATCATCATTTGCCCATTATCTGGAATTTGCAAAACCAATCAGGGCGTTTCGTCGCCAACGGGACGTATTTGATAATCGCAGAGGCAACGGGAATCAGCGGCAGAAGATTCACCTATTCCGCAAGAATCGGCGTTAGTAGATAAAAATTAGTTTTTCAAATTTATCAAGGGACGATTTTTAATCGTCCCTTTTTGCCAGAAAAAAACAAATGCAGATTTTTCCTCCCTCAATGAAAATTCCGCAACCCCGCCCCTACGATGCGGTGCGATTTTCCGGAATTTTGGGGACTATTTTATGAAAATTTACAAATTTTCTGTTTTACTCTTGACTTTTTTTGTTGCTTGTTTGTATTTTATTATCGGAAGTCCCGCCCAAGTCGTTTTTGGACGTTTGACGAGAGCGTTTAGCATTCGCCGCTTGGGTTGCACTTCTGTCTATCCTTTTATACATAGTTTTAAGAGACAAACTTCTTCTGCCATTTGCGTATATACTTACAGCCGTTAATTTTCCGCTAACTTCTTTCGTGAATAATAAAGTGTTGTTTTCGCCTTTTCGGACAAGATCAAAATCTGCAATCACTTCGGGAAATATCTCTATATCGCGTGCGGTTATCGCTTGTTGCCCTCGACTATTCTCATCTTTTGAACTTCCGTGTTTATTAAAAACGTGTCTTACATCGTCGGCTCTGACCAACAAACTGTATCCGCTTAAATTTACACCCGTTTCATTCAGTATCCTTTGCGCCAACCCATTGTCAATTCTTCCGAGGCGCATTTCTCCGAACTTAATATTTCCGTTTAACGAGTTTTTTATAAAATCTTCCACATCGCTATCGCTTTTAGCGACAATTATTTTTTCATTTTCTTTCCAATTTTCAATATCTCGCGCAGAATATCGCTCCAGCCCTTTCAATTTTTTATCATCGTCAACATTTTTTTCAAGCATAAAAACCTTTGTTTATTTGTAATTTCGGAGACAAAATAAATAATGTAAGAGTATTTATGCGAAGTAATTTGAATTTAATTAAAAATATCCGATTTATCTTTCCCTTCCTCAATGAAAATTCCGCAACCCAGCCTCTCTCGCCCAGCGCATTGCTTGGTCGAATTCTCCGGGGATCAGTCGTCTGTTTAGCGGCGGGTAATCGTTTGCCATAAACTTTGGCGTGTATTGGCTCATAATATTTACGTGGGTATCCGTGCCGAGTTCGTCGGCGACCCAGCGCACAAATTTATCCGTCCCCGCAAGATTTTCGGGCAAAACCAAATGACGAATAAGCACCCCGCGACTTGCAATGCCGTTGGGGCGCAACGTGCCGACTTGTCTGT
>WRAZ01000016.1 GCA_009779925.1 Chitinivibrionia bacterium | reverse complement strand
CGCTAACTTTGCTGCTTCTCTCTGTTTTATTTTTTTGTCTGCAATAATTGCGCAAATGCCAACTATAAGACCACCTGCGAATGTTCCGCCGCCGAGTAAAATAAATCCCTCCATTACTTACCCCCTTTCAATTTGAAGAAACACCCCAAAAGCAAGAAAGACAAAGAAAGCACAACGCCAAAACCAGCAAACTGTAAATCCTGTCTCATACCAATAGTGTTAAATAACACACCGCCAATAAAAGAACCTGCACTCATAGCATTGCACCACGCCGCCAAATGTTCAAATAAACTCTTCATAGTCATTCCTTTCCATCTATCTTAAAATACCATATTCCAACACGTATTTTCACATTTATCTGCAATTTTTCGGTTTTTTTACGAAACGCTTGCATTTTATTGTTGAACTCTAATCCAAAACAAAAGAGAGACAAACGAAGTTGCCTCTCTTTTTGGGTTAAAACTATTTTTTGCAAGTTATAGCCACGGATTGTAGCGTACAGGTACCTCCCAACTCTGCGTATAATTGACTGCATTTCCGTCTTCACTTATGCCAGTTATCATCGCCGTTATTGTAGCCGTTTCCATAGTAGTTCCGGCAGGAAGATTTCTCCAATCAATTGTTAGCGTTCCCATACCGTTGGAGGTGATGGGGGTGGACGTTATACTATGCGGCGAAGAAATCTCCCACAGAACCTGCAGATTAGTCGCATTGCCGGGTATAACTTGAAAGGTATGCGTAGTCGGAGTTCCCGTTACAACTCCACCCGGGAAATCGACATCTATAGTAGGGTCAGTCGGATCATCACCGCCATCACCGCCGCTGACTACCGTCACTGTCCAACTCTGCACGTAATCGATTGCAACTCCGCCGGACAGCGCTCCTCCCGCAATCGTCGCGGTTATTACAGCCGTTCCCAATCTGTCAAAAACTACTGTAGGATTATTGCTGCCTGCAACTTGATTTATGGTTGCATTGTTGGCGCTCCAAGAAATTTGTCTGTTCGCGCTTTGAGGAAAAACTTGCGCATTCCCAAGATGAAACGATTGATTTAATTGCGCTGTCGTCGGAAACCCTTGAAATAATATCGTATCAACAGGAACAACGTTCGGCTGACCACCGCCGGGAAGCGTTAAATTCACCACCCAATCCTGCGTATAATCAACTCGACTATTGCCGTCATCGCTCCATGTTCCGTTTGGTATTGTCGCTGTTATAGTTACAGGTCCTGCATTCGGCATAGTTTGCCAATTGACAGTAATTAAATTACTACCGTCAGCAGCCGGTTGTATAACAGCTGCGTTTTGCGGATTAACAGTCCATCGTATATCGCCTATAGTTGCCGCGCCTCGCGGTTCAATATTCACCAATATAGCCGTTGTAGAAGTCCCCATTTGAGCTTGCGTCGGGAAAGGCATTGCGGTAGTGGCTAATCGTATTCCTGTGACAGGAACAAAGCCCGTACCGCTACCTGCGTCTCGTACGGTTACATTCCAACTTTCCGTAATAGCATTATCTACCATTTCTCCGTCGGCTGTCGTTTGGTAAATGACTGTTGCTGTTATTGTAACATCTCCCGCAGAAAGCCAGCTGATACTAACTGCATTACCTGTGGCTCCGGGAATACCGGCAGGATTGGAAACTATAGCGGCGATACTCGGATCAGAACTCATCCACTCAATTCCAATATACGTCGCACCGGCAGGAAGAACAACCTGAAATGGATAATTGCCCGTAGTTCTCGGAGTTGTCAGAGTAATCGTGCTCGGAATGTCTGCAGTTATACTCGGTCTGGGATCCGTGCCACCGCCGACTACCCTCACTGTCCAAGTTTGCGTGAAATCTGTGTTTGCGCCTGTTTCCGCTCTTCCGTTTGCAATTGTCGCTACTATCATAAAACTTAGATTGGGAACAGCAACGGTGGCAGGTAAAACAACTGTTTCGTTGTTTTCGACTTGCGCTCCGACAAGCGGATTGTTATTCATATCGAGAACGCTCCAAACTATGTTTTTATTAGTAGCATTTGCCGGCAAAACTTCAGAACTGCGAACAACTATTCGGTGAGAACCGGGCTGAATTGTCTGCGGAATAAATCTTCCTGCGTCTATGCTCTCAACAGGAACAAACGTCGAATCATCGTCGCCGCCGCTTGGTAATACTCTTACAGGCAAGAAAGCTGTCATACCTCCTGTTTCGTCCCCTATTGAAGCGGTAATTGTCGCAGTTCCTGCCGCAAGCCACGTTATTATATTGGCGCTTCCACCTTGCACAAGTCGTCCTACAGTCTCAGGCTCAACCGACACTGTCAACAAATGAGCGTTTGTCGCATTTTCGGGAATAACTCTAACAATAAATGTTGATGATGTCCCCTGTTGCACTTCTGCCGGGTGATTGATTATTATGTCTTCAACGGGGATAAAGTCCGGATCGCCGCCGTCAACTATCGTTATCGACCAAGTCTGTATGTAATTGCCTGAAATTCCGTCGGTCGGTGTTCCGGTCGCAGTTGTTCCGTTCGCTATCATCGCTGTTATCGCGATATTCGTGTTTATAAGGAGAGGCGGCTCAAAAACAATTGCTTCACCTACTATCCGTACTCCCGTAATACCCGTCGGCACAGTCCAAACTATGTTTTGATTGGTAGCATTTTCTGGCAAGACCGTTGCGGTGCTAAGGTCTATTCTTCCTCCCGTGGACGTAATAGTTTGCGGAATGTCCGCTCTTATTTCTCTGACAGGAACGAAAGTCGGCAGAGTATCGCCTGCGACCACTGTCGCGCTCCAAGTCTGCGTGTAGTTTCTGCCTTGTGCAGTTCCGTTTACTATTGTTGCGGTTATTCTGGCTGTTCCCGCGGAATGCCACTGAATCACAATACCTGCGTTACCACCGGCAGTACCTTGAGTATTGATTATTGTACCGATGTCCGCCGGAGAAATTGTCCAAACAATTTCCTGATTAGTCGCGGCGGCGGAAATAACGGAAACATTTGCCGTAGATACGCTTCCCACAGAAGCTTCCGACGGAATATTTGCGTTTATGTTGGTTACAGGAGTTATTCTCTCCTCCACCAATATGTCCCAAGAAGGATGCACATAATCTCTGCCTTGCGCTGCTCCGTTGGCTATCGTTGCAGTAATTGTTGCTCTTCCGAGCGTGTCAAATAAAATTCCCGTAACTACACCGGCAGTTGTTTGCAAAGTTGCTCCCTCTGCAGTCCAAGTTATTTGCCTGTTTGTCGCGTTTTCGGGAAGAACTCTCGCAGGATCAAGCGAAAATACGAGAGTATGATTTTGCCCTACGATATCCGGAATCGGAAATCTTATAGTCTCGACAGGAACAAACTCGTTTGCGGCAACTACTCTTACCGGCCAATTTTGAGTATAATTGGCGGCTTCCGAGCTTCCGCTTTCTGCTCTTCCGTTCGGAATAGTCGCCGTTATCCTAACGATACCGTTTGAAGGCGGTACCTGACCAAAGGTAATTACTCCTTGCGCGCTTATGCTTGCGCCACCATCAACCGTCCAGGTTATTCTTCTGTTTGTCGCTTCCATAGGAGAAACGCTTGCAAGCAAAGCAAGAGTGCTACCTGCTCTTACCGTAGTCGGAATATCAGCATTAATCCTTGTCACGGGAACAAATGTCGGTTGAGGAATGTTCGGGGTAGTCTCAAATTCTTCCCAGAAAATAAAATCTTCAAGCAAATCGACAGGGAGATCTACAGTTGCGCCTCCGCTTATCAATCGGAATGTTCCGCTTATTAAACGCCCGTTTTCAACCACAAGGTTATTAAATGCAATTTCACCTCTGAACGCGCCGTTAAAGCGTACCGTTCCGTTAACTCTTTGTGTTGTTGTAACACTGCTCGCATTTTTTGTTTGGGTAATTAAATACCCAACCGAGCCGCCCAAATACAAGCCATCCGCGTTAGAAAAGTCGAAAAACTCGTTGCCGATACTTTCAAACTCGTAATTACCCGTATTGATAATACCCGCTTTTTCGTGCGTTACTCTCACGCCGCCGTAAATATCGCCTCTAACGACGTATGTCCTTTGAGCTGCGGAACGCGCCGCTCTCCCCGACGTACCCGCCGACAATCTCATACCACCCATACCTATGGTAGCCCTATACAAATCTAAAAACTCCTGCACTTCGCGAGTATTAACAGTCGCATTTGCAGGAATCACTGTTGTAGGAATGTCTTCACCCCTTGTTAATTCACCGATACCGTCCACTGTCGGCGGCGCTTGAGGAACAGTCATTTGTTCTTCCTGTTCTTTGTTGTCGCCGTCGTCGTTGCTGCATCCCGCAGCAATCAATAAAAACAAAATACTCGCCAATGCCAGAAAAGCCGTCAATTTCCACTTTTCCATAACTACAAACTCCTTTTTTTAAGTTTCTTTGGGACACGGAAACAAAACCAAAACGCTACAAAATAACCACCGTTTTTTTGTAGCGTTTTTTTATCAAGATTTTTCATAAAACCCTTGCTTTATTTACAGGCATTTAGTATATTATGAAACGACGCAAAAAAACGGTCGTTTTTTTGTAGCGGGGGTGGGGTTGTGGAAATATGGTATTTTAGAGATTTGGCAAACAATGTTCGCCAAAATTAAGAAACCGTTTTTTCGATTTTCAAGGAGTTAACTCTTCAAAAACTCAAATAAAAACTATTCTTTTTCTTTAAGCTCTGTAAACTCTTTAATTTGGGTAATCGTTTCTTCCAAGAGTTCGATAAACTCGCCGTTTTTGCGTAAGACCTCGTCCAGATTTCCTGCTTTTGCCGCAAGTTCCAATTCTTGAGCCCGCGCTACGCAAGTGTTTGCCGAAATAGCAAGGCAACCGCCTCTTATTCCGTGAACGCTTATTGCGTAATCCGACAGGTTTTCCGCTGTCGGATTTTTGATTTTTTCTGTAAGTTCGGAAATGTTTTCGCAAAACGACTTCAAAATCCTCAAATACGATTTGAAATTATTGCCGAAGCGCATTGTTCCCTCCCTAACATCAATGCAGTCGGGTTGCCAATCGGGCGAACGGCTTTCTTTATTGTCGAGTGGCGCCGACTTTTTGCCGTCGCATTTTTTTATTTTGTCTATAATAAAATTCAGCAATTTAACCGCCTTTCTTCCTCTGAAGTTTATAGTGAATGTATTCACTGCTTTAATTTTATGTCCTTAGAAAAATCAATATACTGCGTCTCTAAGCGGTTCAATCGAAATATTTGAAGACACTGTCGGTCTTGCGGAAACGTTTGTGTTAAAAGTCAAGGTTCCGTTCTCAAATCTATCGACATTTCGGACAAAATGAAAGTCAAAATCGTATCTGAAATTGCCGTTTTCATCGGGACCGCTTCTGCTTGTTTGGGTCGTACTTACCACAATAGCGTCGGCACGGTCGGTGTTAGCCGTATATTGCGCAGAATTTATGACAAAATTAGTCTGTTGCGTCAAAAATGACACAGTTCCGCGCACTCTGCCTCTGTCGGAATGCAAACTCATCCATCTCTGGACAATATCGAGGGGCGCTGTAATAAAAGTAGCCATAGTCAGACGAATTTGCGGCTCTTCGGGGTCGTTTGAAATAACGGTCAGCGAATTTCTTTGCATACCTGTTCTGCCTCTCATATTAAATTCGCCGACAATTCTGCCCGTTCTGCCGGGAGCGATTATCGAGTCGAATTTGGCAACCGCGCAACCACAGCTCGGACGAATACTGTTTATTCGCAGAGTGTCGGTTCCTTGGTTCACCACCTGAAACGTATGGCGTAAAATTCTGTCGCCCATCTCAACCGTTCCCCAGTCGTGATCTCTGTTTTCCGTAAAAAATCTCGGATTTGCGAGCAAAATTGTCGCCGCCGAAATTAAAAATAAAATAATTTTCTTATTCATAAATAATCCTCCTTATACCCTTTGCGCAAAACGCGTTATTCTCCGTGATATTCCTGCAATACTACAGTTTTATATTTTCCGATTTTCTTGTCGAAACCTAAAAAAGGAAGCGCGATTATCGAAAATATGCCTGCAACATTCGACCCGCTTTTTTCCACCATTTTGGCAACCGCCTCCAATGTGCCGCCCGTCGCAATCAAGTCATCTATAATAAGGTAATTTTTGCCTGCTTCAATATCTGCCTTATGAATTTCCAAAGTCGCCGAGCCGTATTCGAGTTCATAACTTTCTTCTATGGTTTCGCACGGAAGTTTGCCTTTTTTACGGGCAAGTATCATCGGAACTTTCTTTTCTTTGGCGAAAATTGAGCCCATAACAAAGCCGCGGCTTTCCACGGCAATCACCGCGTCAATCTTGTCGTTTTCAAATTCTTCAAGCATTCTTTTTGTTGTAAAATCCAACGCCTGCGGGTTCATAAAAACCGATGTTATATCGTAAAACAAAATTCCCTGCTTTGGGAAATCCGGCACTTTTCTTATAACCGAGTCAAGGTTCATTTGTGTTTCCTTTCATAAAAGTTCGCTTTAAAATACAATATTTCCCTCTCTCGGCGCAATAGATACTGCACATAAATTATTTTTGCCTCGGAGGAACTCATGCAAATCGCAATTGACAAAAATATTTTATTCGCAAAAGAGGCGTTTGAAACGCTTGGAGAAGCGCAATTATTCGAGCAAAAGGACTTAACTTGCGAAAACATTCGCGATTTCGACGCGTTAATTGTCCGCTCCACAACAAAAATCGACGAAAATCTGCTTTCGGGCACAAATATAAAATTCGTAGGAAGCGCGGTAGGCGGAACCGACCACATCGACACCGAATATCTGCAAAAAGCGGACATAGCATTTTCGGCGGCGACAGGCTGTAATTCAAGAAGCGTCGCCGAATACGCATTAACGGCAATTTACGCGTTTTGCGAAAAAAAAGGACTACTGCCTCAAAACCAAACAGTCGGAATTATCGGCGTCGGAAATATCGGCGGAATGCTTGCCGAAATCCTGAAAAATCTCGGAATAAAAACCATTCTCAACGACCCTATTCGCGAAAAGACAGGCGAAAAAGGATTTTCATCATTAGATTTCCTTGCTCAAAACAGCGACATTATAACCGTTCACGTCCCGCTGACAAAATCGGGCGAATACAAAACACAAAATCTGCTCGACGGCAAATTTTTCGCGAAAATCAAAGACGGCGCGCTCTTAATTCAGGCAAGCAGAGGCACGGTTTGCGACGAAGAAGCCCTTCTTAAAGCGAGCCCCAAAATGGAAGCGCCCGTAATCGACGTTTGGGCAAATGAACCCGACATAAATATAGATTTGGCAAAAAATTGTATGTTTCACACCCCGCATATCGCAGGACATTCGTTCGACGGAAAAATCAACGGAACAAAAATGATTTACGACGCGTGTTGCGCACATTTTTCAAAAATGCCGATTTTCGATTTTGAAAGCAAGGTTTTTGCAAAAATTGAAACGCGAACCATAGAATTCGGTAATTCGATAAGCGAAATTTTGCTGAAATGTTGCCCATTGGACTGTGATACGCGAAGTTTTGAGTGCATTTTGAGTGAAAAAGATGTCGAAAATCGCAAGAAAATGTTTAAAAAATTGCGGCAGAACTATCAAAAACGCCTTGAATTTAAGCATTACTCAATAAAAAATGCTCCCGAAAAATTGAGGAACGAGTTGGAAATCTTAGGCTTTAATGTTTTGAAATAGCATTATTTACATCACAACAACGCATTTCCCTTTGGCAAATATTATTTTTACCCCCGAAAACAGCAGTTTATATATTTAATTAAGGAGATGTGAATGGCTATTCACACAAAGACAGTAAAAATCGGTGATGCGGAAATCACCTTAGAAACGGGCAGAATTGCAAAACAAGCAGGCGGCTCGGCAACTGTACGCATAGGCGACAGTATGATTTTAACAACGGCTTGCGCGGGACCCGAGGCTACGGGGCAGGATTTTTTCCCTTTAACGGTGGAATACATAGAAAAAGCATACGCGGCAGGTAAAATCCCCGGTGGCTTCCTCAAAAGAGAAGGCAAGCCGTCCGACGACGAGGTTTTGACCGCAAGAATTATCGACCGTCCAATTCGCCCGCTTTTCCCTGCGGGTTATGTAAGAGAAGTGCAATTGGTAAACACGGTTATCTCGGTTGACGACAAATATAAACCCGACGCTTGCGGCGTTATTTCGTCGTCATTCGCGCTTTGCATGTCGAAAGAATTGCCGTTTAACGAGCCTTTGGCGGGTATAAACGTCGGAAAAGTTGACGGACAACTTATTGCTTTCCCAACTCTTGAGCAAATGGCAAAAAGCGACTTGGAACTCATTGTTGCAGGTACTGCCGACTCAATTATGATGGTCGAGGGCGGCGCTTACGAGCTCCCCGAAGAAGATTTGATTGAGGCGATTATGTTTGCGCATTCGCACATCAAAACTCTCGTTAATATGCAAAAAGAATTGCTCGCCGAAATGGGAGTAAAACCGACCGAATACACCGCGCCCGAAGGCAGAGACAAGCAAATCGACGCAGACGTTGCGGAATATGTAGGCGCACGTTTGCACGAATATTCGTTCTTGGGAATAAAAGAAGAGCGCTACGGAAAAGTCGGCGAACTCAAAAAAGAAACGGTTGCGGCTCTTGCGGAAAAATATCCCGAGCAAGAAAAAGACATTAAAGCGGCTTTTGAAGACCTCGAATATACCGATATGCGCAACACCATTTTGGATACGCGCGCACGTATAGGCGGCAGAGGTTTGGATGTCGTTCGTCCTATCAACATAGAATTGGATTTCTTGCCCAGAGCGCACGGCTCGGTTGTCTTCACAAGAGGCGAAACGCAAAGTTTGGCTGCCTGCACACTCGGAATTAAGTCCGACGAAAAAATTATCGACGGCTTGCAAAGAGATTATCGCAAAACCTACTATTTGCACTACAATTTCCCTCCGTATTCGGTTGGCGAATGCAAAAGACTGGGAAGCGTAGGCAGACGTGAAATCGGACACGGAAACTTGGCGGAACGCGCGCTTGCACCCGTAATCCCCGGCGAGCAGCATTTCCCCTACACAGTCCGCATTGTCAGCGAAATTCTGGAGTCGAACGGCTCTTCTTCGATGGCTTCTGTTTGCGGCGGTTCGCTTGCGCTTATGGCTGCGGGTGTTCCGATTAAAGCGGCGGTTGCGGGCGTTGCAATGGGTCTTATTAAAGAGGGCGACAAAACAGCGATTTTGACCGATATTTTGGGAACGGAAGACCATTTGGGCGATATGGACTTTAAGGTAACAGGAACTTCTACAGGTATTACCGCTATTCAGATGGACATAAAAATCGACGGAATTACGCCCGAACTTATGCGTGAAGCATTGGCTCAGGCTCGTGATGCAAGAATGCACATTCTGGACATTATGAACAAGACGATTTCGGCTCCGCGTAAAAACGTAAGCAATTTTGCGCCAAGCATATTGACAACCAAAATTCCGGAAAGCAAAATCGGCGAACTTATAGGACCCGGAGGCAAAAACATTAAAGCATTGCAAGAAGCGACGGGCGCAACCATAAATATTGCAGAAGACGGAACAGTGCAAGTTGCGGGCAAAACTCGCGAAAACGCAGAAGCGGCTCTCAAAATGATAGACGCGCAAATGGAAGAGCCCGAAATCGGCAGAACATACACCGCAAAAGTGAAGTCAATCGTTGATTTCGGCGCATTTGTGGAATACTTGCCGGGCAAAGAAGGACTTGTTCACATCTCCGAACTCGACGACAAGCGCGTTCAAAACGTGAGCGATTACCTAAAACTCGACGACATCGTCGATGTGAAATTGGTAGGAATGGATAAAGGAAAGGTTCGCCTTTCGGTAAAAGCAGCAAAAGAATTGCAATAAGTTTTTGTCGTTTAAGAACAAAGGGGCGGGAGTAATTGCCCGCCCTTTTTGCAATTTAACAACTATAACAGGAGAAACAATATGCCGACGCAAGCAAATACTCCGATTTTTACTGCGTTAAAAAATTATGTCGATACCAAACCGACATCGTTTTATATGCCGGGACATAAACACGGCAGAGGATTTCCGCAGGATTTTATAGATTACATTCCACAAATTGACATCACAGAAATTCCGGGAACAGATAACTTGCATTTTCCCGAAGGAATAATAAAAGAAGCGCAGGAATTAACCGCTGAACTTTTTGGCGCAAAGCACTCCTTTTTCCTGATAAATGGTTCTTCTTGCGGAATATTGGCAACTGTTATGGCTCTTTGTAAACACGGCGACAAGCTTGTTGTCGGACGAAATTGCCACAAATCCGTGATTGCCGCGCTCACTCTTGCAGGAGCAATTCCTGTTTATATCTCACCCGAATACAACGAAGAATACGGAATTTCGGCTCACATCACGCCCGAAGCGGTAAAAAAAGCGCTCGGCGAAAATCCCGACGCAAAAGGCGTTCTCATCACTTCGCCCAATTTTTACGGAGTATGCTCGGATATTCGCGAAATCTCTAAAGTTTGCCACCAACACAAATTGCCGCTGATAGTTGACGAAGCGCACGGACCTCACCTTAAGTTTCACGCAAAACTTCCCGAAAGCGCAATGGAGGGCGGATCGGACATTTGTATTCAATCGGCGCATAAAACCTTACTTGCTCTTACGCAGGCTTCGTTTCTGCACGTAAATTCCGAACTTATTAACCTTACAACCTTGAAACATTATCTGGTAATGCTCCAATCAACAAGCCCGTCTTATATTTTGATAGCGTCGCTCGATATTGCGCGGCAAATAGTTGCAGAAAAAGGCGAAAAATTGCTCGGAGAACTGCAGGAAAACATAGACGAACTCAAAATAAAAATGAAAAATTTACCTAAACTTTCAATTGCCGACCAAAACGCCGATGTTTTTAATTTTGACCCTACGCGAATTGTAGTTCACAGCAGAAAACTTGGAATTTCGGGCTTTGAATTAAGCAAACAATTGATAGAGAGATTTAATGTTTACCCCGAACTTTGCGACGCGTTTAATGTTGTATTTATAACAACAATGGATAACAATAAAGCAGACTTTGAAGCGCTTTTTAATGCGCTTTCCGTTATTCACGAAGAAAACAAAAATCGACCGGAACTACCTATGAAAGACTTGCGTTTAGATATAATTCCCGAACGAGCATTTTTACCAAAAGAGGCGTTTGAAATGAAATCTGAGCGTGTTTCGTTAAGTAATGCGGTAGGACGAATTTCGACTGCGGCAGTTGTGCCCTACCCTCCGGGTATTCCTGTTTTATGCCCCGGTGAAAAAATCAGCAAACATTCTGTCGAGTACATACAAATGATACTCGATTTAGGCGGCAACGTAAATAATATCGACGCGGCGCGCACTATCGAAGTGGTGGCATAATGGAAAAAAGGACGATAAAAACCGAAAGTTTGCTTAAAGTTTACGGCAGAAAAACCGTCGTAAACAAGACATCGCTCGAAGTAAACCAAGGTGAAATCGTCGGGCTTTTGGGACCTAACGGCGCGGGAAAAACCACCACTTTCTATATGATAGTCGGAGTTGTGCGCCCAAACAGCGGAAAAATTTTTCTTGACAACAAAGAAATTACAAAAATACCTATGTATAAACGAGCGCGCCTCGGAATAGGTTATTTACCGCAAGACGCATCGGTTTTCAGGCGACTTTCGGTAGAAGAAAACATAATGGGAATTTTGGAACAAACAAGCATTCCGCGAAAACGCCGAAAAGAAAAAGTAGAGCAATTACTCGAAGAATTGCGAATTACACACGTGCGAAAAAGCCAAGGCTATATGCTTTCGGGCGGCGAGCGACGACGCGTCGAAATCGCGCGAACTCTTGCCATAGAGCCCGATTTTATTCTCCTCGACGAGCCTTTTGCGGGGGTTGACCCGATTGCAATCGAGGATATTCAGTCGGTAGTTTACGAACTGAAAGCGAAAGGATACGGAATTTTAATTACCGACCACAGCGTTCGCGAAACGCTTCGCATAACCGACAGAGCGTATATTATGGCAAACGGCGAAATTCTTGTTCAGGGAAGCGCCCAAGACCTTGCTCAAGACGAACACGCCCGAAAAATTTATTTGGGCAGAAACTTCAAATTAGATTGAAGGAGAATAAAAAATGAAAAAAACTACAATTTTTTTAATGATTTTCGGCTTTTTTGCAAGCGCTTTTTCGCTGGAAATTATGCCGACTTCCCGATACCGCGAATGGACGCAAAACGCCGAAACATTCCCGTTAATGATAACCGTTTACACCGATACATCACGCAATCAGAGCGGTGCGGAACCGCTTCAGGTATTGTATGCAATCGATGTCAGCGAGCGATTTGCAGGCACAGTTCGCCAAGAAATGATTATGGGCGGACGACACCTTGTCAGCCAACTTTCCGACCAAGATTTTTTCGGCATTATTGTTTACAGCGATTTTGCCCGCCTAATTCTGCCGATTTCGCCAATCGGATTTACGGGACGAGAGCGAATTAACAGTTTACTTACGGAGTTAAGCACCGAGAGAGGACGCGATGTACAGCCTGCTCTCAGAATGATTGTCGATGAATTTGAGCAAAATCAAGGACGACGAAACGGCGGTCGCTCGCTTGTGTTCTCGGTTCTCGGCGAAACTTTGGAAGACGGCTTCGGCAATTCTTACGCTCCTAAAATGATTGAAGAAATGAAAAAACTGGGCGTACAAGTTTATACAATCGGATACGGCGACGACTTTGATGAAATTGCCGCAATTTCAGTCGCAGAACAAACAGGCGGACGTGCGTATTTTGTCGGCAGAGACAGAGCCGATTTACTTCGGTCGCGCTTTGAAAGAATGGCGCCGCGAATTGCCTCCCCCGTGCATTCAAGCAACATAGAAATAGAACTTATGACTCGCGACGGAATGGAAATAAGACGTTTCGGAGACAGCGTTTATGTGCGAAGAGTGTTTCTTCCCAAACTAATCCCCGGCGATACGGCAAATTTGTTTTTTGAATTAAGAAACCGCCCGCGAAGAAACAGTGATATCGAAATCGACTTTAATTACGAAAATATAGCTATGCGCTCAAATTTGTCGGGAAGCGCGTCTTTCAGAGTGAGTTTGGCGAGAGGCAACAGTAGCCATTTCGCCGACAGAGCGGAAGAAATTATTAAATTTCAATTACTTTGGAATATGGCACAGACAATCGACGAATTAAAAGTCGGCAACCGCGCATTTCGCAGAGCATACGCCGAAGGATTTCGCACACTGCTCGAAACTCGCCTCGGGCATATCCGCAACGACATAAACACACGAAGCATACAATTTTTCTGGAATGAAATGATAGCGCTTCACGATATAATTAACGGCGGAACAACCACAAACGAATTTATCGCAAAAACAGTGCGTTATCACTTACACAACGTCCAATTCCCCGACTAATCGTAGGGGCGGGTTTCAAACCCGCCCCTACAGAAAATTATTCGCGTTTTTTTAGATTATCGCAGTTAAACTGCGATAAAACAACGCTTACCGCTTGCTCAACCCGTAAAATTCTTTCGCCCAAACTTGCAATTTTGGCGTTATTTTTCAGAAACATATCTATTTCATAATCGGTAAAACCACCTTCGGGACCGATAACGACACCACGCTGTAGGGGCGTATTGCATACGCCCTCAATCTTCGCGCAATTTGGGCGTATGCAATACGCCCCTACGTCGTCGCTCGGATGAAACACCACGCACGGGAAACTTTTCGCCTTTTCTGCAAAAATATCTTCTACAAAAATCTTGAACGATTTATGAAAATAAATTTTTGGAAAAACTGTATCTACTGCCTGCATAAGCGCGTTTTCGACAATTTCGTCAAGTGATTTTTGCGACAAAAACGGACTTTGCCAATATGATTTTTCTACCTTAAATGACTGAAAAAAGTGAATTTCTTTTACACCGAAACACACAGCGTTAAGCAAAACCCTGCGAAAGACCTTTGGTCGCGGCAGAGCGCAAAAAAGCGTCGCTGAATTTTTGGCGGGCGGATTTTTATCGAAAACCGTCTCTAATTTTACGCTTTTATCGCAGATTTGCACAATTTTTCCTGTGCCAATTTTGCCGTTCAACTCCCCTATTTTGAGAATTGCGCCAATTTGCACTTTCAAAACTACTTTGATGTGCTCAAAGCGGAAATCTGAAATTTCTGCAATATTTTCTGCAATATAATCGCTTGGTTTTATTAGTATTAAGTTCATAAGCACAAAGAAAAAAAATGGCGGAGAAACCGGGAATCGAACCCGGAAACCGTTGCCGGTCACGGTTTAGCAAACCGCTGCGATACCATTACGCGATTCCTCCGTTGGAAATCCATTAGTGGCGGAAGACGAGGGATTTGAACCCCCAAGCCTTGCGGCGACGGTTTTCAAGACCGCTGACTTACCATTAGCCTAGTCTTCCACAAATAACGGGGCTAAAATAGTATTTTACCAACCCCTCTGTCAAGGGGGTGCGGAGAAATACTAATCTTTAATCAATAAGCTCCAAAATTATCGTCGTCAAAGGGAATTAAATTATCCGCTTTTGCAGGAGACTTTGTTAAATTTGTTGTCGGTTTATAGGCGATTTTTGCTACAGGTTTTTTAGCGGCAATCCTGCCGCCGCTCTTTCCGTATGCGGCTTCGCCATCTACTATTTTTACAAGGTCGCCGACCAAATTGTTCAAAATCATTGCTTGGTTGCTTAAATCATCGCTGTTTGTCGCCAAATTTTCGGACGTATTCGCATTCGATTGCGTCAACTGCTCCATTTCCGCTACCGCATTGTTTACCTGCGAAACGCCTTTGGATTGCTCGGCGGTGGCAGAGGAGATTTCGCTGACAATTATGTTTATTTTTTTGGACGCTTCCGTTATTTTTTCTATTGCCGATGCTGTTTCTTCTGCAGAACTAACACCTTTTAAACTGCTTTGTTGCGCGCTTTCTATAAGAACGGCGGTTTTCTTTGCGCTTTCGGCGCTTCTCTGCGCCAAATTTCGGACTTCTTCGGCAACAACCGCAAAACCCTTGCCCGCTTCGCCCGCTCTTGCCGCTTCAACCGCCGCATTAAGCGCCAAAAGGTTGGTTTGGAAAGCAATATCGTCGATGTCCTTAAGTATTTTGGCGGTATCGTCGCTTGATTTTCTTATTTCGGCTACCGCTTCCTGAAGACGACGCATTGCATCTTGACTGCCTATCGCTTTTTCTACGCTGTCGTCGGCAACGGAGTTTGCGTTTTTTGAATTATCGGCGGTTTGCTTTGTCATTGATGTTATTTCGTTAAGAGAAGACGAGATTAAATCCAAACTCGACGCCTGCTCGCTTGCGCCGCTCGCCATTCCTTGCGCGCCCTGCGAAATTTCGTCGCTTGCCGCCGACAATCTGCTTGCAACTTCCGAAAGTCCCGAAATCGCCTTTTTGATTGTTCCTGAAGTCGCGTCTATCACAATTTTCGAGAAAACAATCGACAAAATTACCGCAATAAACAAACCAATCACCAAAATCAAGATTGTAAAAAACAGCGCGTCCGAAACATATTTTGCGTTTTCACTGCCTGCCATACTCGACGCGTAATAAAACTCGTTCAAATCATACAAAATGTATTTAACTGCCGTAAATCTCTCATAAGCGGCAGATAGATTTGCGCTGAATTGCGAACTTAACTCGATATTTTGGGACAGAAGACGATGCTTCTCGGTCTTTAAAACAATAAGCTCGGCAAAATTTCTTTCGGCTTCGTCTAACCTTCTTGCAAAAACGTCTATATGCCCCCTAATTTTAATGTTTGGAGCGACCGCAGACAAATCGCGAAGTTCTTGGATATGCGTCGCAAAACCTGTCGCCATTTCCAATGCTTTATCGCGAAATTCTTCACTGCCGTCAGACAAATAAAAATAATTTCCGTAAGCGATAAACGATGAAAGTTCGTCATACAGCTCGCCCAAAATGAAAACTTCGGGATTAAACTCATTAGCGACAATGTCAGACTTTTTGACCACACTCGCCAACCTTACGCTGACCACAGCAACCTGCAACAGCATTAAAAAGACAACGGCAAAAAAACCTACTGCAATTCTTTTACCAAGGCTCATATTCTTGAACATAACCTACCCTCCACCCTCCTAAAAAAATATAAAACTGATTTTTTAACAATAAATTTCAATATAAAATAATAAATAAAAAATAAAAAAAAAGCGGGAGATTTGACAAGTATCAAATCCCCCGCGACATTTAACGGATTAGTATCCGCCGAAATTATCGTCGTCAAACGGAATTAAGGTCTCCGCTTTTGCCGCCGCTTTCGGAGCGGAAGCTGTAGGTGTGTAGGAAATTTTCGCGGGTTGTTTACGTACAGCGCTACGAGATGTTTTTGTCATTTTCGCTACCGCCTCGTATTCTTTCTCGCCTTTTACTATTCTTACCAAATCGCGTACCGACTGGTTCATAGACATTGCTTGTGAGCTCAACTCTTCCGCGCTTGCCGCCAATTCTTCGGACGCGCTTGCATTAGACTGGGTAACAGTATCCAAATCGCTGATTGCAACGTTTACTTGCGAAACGCCCTTAGATTGCTCATCCGCCGCAGAAGTAATTTCGCCGACTATCATTGCGATTTTCTTAGACGCTTCGGCGATTTTTTCGATAGCCTCTGCTGTTTCGTCAGCCAAATTTACGCCGTTCATACTGCTTTGCTGTGAGCTTTCGATAAGCGCCGCTGTTTTCTTCGCACTTTCGGCGCTTCTTTGCGCAAGGTTTCTTACTTCTTCCGCAACAACCGCAAAACCTTTACCCGCTTCGCCTGCTCTTGCCGCTTCAACCGCCGCATTAAGAGCCAAAAGGTTGGTCTGGAAAGCAATATCGTCAATATCTTTAAGGATTTTTGCCGTGTCGTCGCTTGATTTTCTTATATCCGCTACCGCGCCTTGAAGACGGTTCATCGCTTCTTGGCTGTCTTTCGCTTTTTGAACGCTGTCCTGAACAATTGCTTCCGCGTTTCTTGCGTTGTCGGCGGTTTGTTTTGTCATAGATGTAATCTCGTTAAGTGAAGCGGAGATTTCTTCCAAACTTGCCGCTTGTTCGCTTGCGCCGCTCGCCATTGCCTGAGATGTTTCCGAAATCTGCCCCGAAGCCGCATTAACTTGGTCGCCGCCCGCAAAAAGTTCCTGAATTGAGAGATTGATAGGTCCTACAATTGAGTTTATAATAATCATACTCAAAATAATTCCCAAAATAACCGCAATAATCAACAATGTAAACGTTATAAAAATACTTATGTCCAAAGCCGTTGCCGCCGCGCTCGTGTCGCTTTGCGCTTTATCTTTTGTTACGTTTACCAAATTATCTATAACGTTGCCCATTTCTTCAAGGTTTACAAATAATCTGCCGGCAACGCCGTTTCTTTGCGCTTGTAATCTGAGATATTCCGCCAGAGCCGCTACGTATGACTCTCTTATGCTTATCAAACTGCCGACAGAAGTTCTGAATTCAGCTGAAAGCGTGGGAGAAGAGTGAATTTGTCTGCACAAAGTAAGATCACCGACATCTCTGAGCAGAGCCGCGGCGCCGGTCGTATCCGTATTCTGAACGAAAATATTTACATTGATAATATTGTCGGCGTTTCTGTATAAAGCGTAGAACACAAGGTCTTTGTCCGCCTGCGAAGATTGTCCGCGAGTATCATTATCCATTGCTGTTCTCAGATTAAAAATCGACGTCATTATATTTGCGCCGATTGTTCTTACCAAAGCGCGTTGCTGAGTTTGTCTTTCTCCCAAATCAAACATTGTATCGCAGCTTGCCCTTAATCCTCTCAACATCGCCTCTAATTGAGCGACACTGCTTTCAAGAGTCGGAAGGTCGTTTGCATTTCTGAGCAATTCGCGCGCTCTGCCCATTTCTCTTTCGATGTCGCCTAAGCTGTTGCGAATAGCCTCGGTATATTTCTTATCGTTTGTGTACGAATAAGACGTAAAGTTCAAAAGAAATTCATCGGAAGCATCCATCATAGGGATTGAAATGCCCAACGACGGAATAATTTCATAAGCGATAAAGTCCGACGTTCTTCCCGCCGAATACATATTAATCGCCGCCACAACACCCAAAATTGCCGTAATAAACAACAGCACCCCTGCCAGCAAAGTTACCTTTGCGCTTAATTTAAGTTTGCTAAACATAGCATACTCCTTTTTTGTTAAGTAATTTATTTGAATAAAAAAACGAATTGTTTTCTTTTAACAAGACGATAAAACGCCGCCCATAAAAAATATCAAAAAGCATTCCCATAACTCTTCGACCAACCTAAATAATAATTAAATATTAATTGGGCAAACTCAGTCTAATTTGCTCAATTAATATTTAGCATTGTAATAAATATACTATATTATCAAAACGAAAAGTGAAATAAACTGCATAAAAATGAATTTTTCGCCTTTTTCTCATAAACGCGCGGCAACCCCGTCGGCTATGTCCAAGCCTTTATCTGTAAGTTTGCAGATGTCGCCGTCAATTATCATATAGCCGTCTTTTACAAGGTTTTGGACATAATTTTCATTCTGCAAAAGAATATCTTGCTTAAATTTCCTGCGAAAACCCGACACCGAAAAGCCGTTGACCGTCCTTAAGCTAAGCATTAAAAATTCCAACCGCCTGCGCTTGCTGTCTAATTTTTCACAAAAAACAATCGGAAGAATGTTATCTTCCAATGATTGCTCGTATTTGTGCAAATCCGAATAGTTTGCAAAACGGTTTTTTCCGTCAAATGAATGCGCGCCCGCCCCAAAACCCATATATTTACTGCCATTCCAGTACTGTTCGTTATGACGGCAACGTTTGCCCTCTTTCGAAAAATTGCTAACTTCATAGCGCTCATAGCCGAACTCTTTCAAAAAATGTCGCGAATATTCCACGATTTTTTCAATTTCTTCTTCGGCAGGAAAGCGATATTTTTCGCGCTCAAATTCAAAACGCGTATTCTCGGCGATTGTCAATTCATAAAGGGAGATATGATTTACCGCCGGATACCCGATGACTGACTGCAAACCCGATGCAAATGTTTTCACTGTCTGCTCGGGAAGTCCATATATCAAATCCACACTTACGCTCGCAAATTTTTGCAGGATTTCACTTTGCAAAATCGCCGTAGCCTGCTCTGCTGTGTGGGGTCTGCCGCAAATTCCAAGCTCCGCGTCTATCAACGACTGAACACCCAGCGAAAGCCGATTTACGCCGTGCTTCAGCCAATTTTCTGCTTTTTCTTCCGTAAAACTTTCGGGATTTACCTCGATAGTCCATTCGCAATTCGGCGACAATTCAAAGTTCGCCTTAATAAAGTCGGCAATCTCGGAAAATTCGCTTTCTTTAAGAATGGACGGTGTTCCGCCGCCGAAAAATATGGTTTCGACTGTTTCGTTTGTTTTTCTGAGCGCTATTTCTTTTTTAAGCATAGCAATATAATTTCTGATTTGCTCGTCGTCGGCGTTTACAGAATAGAAATCGCAATAATTGCACTTTTTTTCGCAAAAAGGAATGTGGAAATATAAAGAAATCATACAAGGCTCCCCTATTTTTATTGCGTTATTCTGTGTAGCCGTCCCAATTTCGTATTAGTTTTCCGAGACGGTTCCATCGGATTTTCAACGGCAAAAGGAAAGCGGGAACTTTTTCGTCAAGCGAAAAATAAATAATAAACGCTTTCGCTTTCACAAAATTCCTGTTAACAAATCCCCAATATCTGCTGTCTGCCGAATTGTCGCGGTTGTCGCCGAGCGAAAAATAGTTGTCGTAGCGGCAAACATACAGCAAAATTTCTTGTCCGTTTTTGAACAATCTTTGCTCAATTCGCACGTTGTCTTCTTCGCTGAACTGATTCAGATACAAATTAAAGTGGCTTTGGTATAAAGTCCAGTCCGAATGCCTGTCCAACGTAAGAAAATCGGTCGAAGAAAAAATACCGCGGTGAAGTCGTCCGTCAATATTCAGTATAATTGTGGAGTCGCTGTAATCCTTGTCGTTCACCAAAAGCCTAAACTGCGATTGCACGTTTGCGCGAGGGTGTTCTTGGCGGATAAGCAATTTGTAAAAGAAAAATTCCCGCAAAGGCGCATTTGCAATGTCTATGGTATCGCCGCGTCGGGGAATATACAGATTATCGAAATAACGAACGCTTGGTCGCAGATTTCCGCCGAATTCCCACTGTGCGTTAGGCGGAGGCGTTAGTCTGCGACTGTTTACAAACACGTCTTTTCCGTTAATGCTTACCGTGTCGCCCGCAACTGCGACAAATCGCTTAATGTAGTCTTTTCTTTCAAAGCCGGGAAAGCGGAAAATCACAACATCGCCGCGTTGCGGGTCGCGAAATCCGGGAAAGCGCAAATAGTTTTCGTACACAAAAGGAATATCGGGAAAAACGGGCGCGCCGTAAATAAATTTTAACCCCAAAAGAAAATCGCCCACCAAAAGCGACCTCTCCATAGACCCCGTCGGAATTGTGAACGCCTGTATCACATATACAATAAATACGAACGCCGTTATAAGCGCCGAAACCATTTCTTTGCCGAAGTTTAGAATGCCTTCTTTCTCACTGCGGGCTTTTTTTTCGCTATTTTCAGCCACTTTTTCACTGTTTTTTACTTTTTTGATGTCTTTTTCCACAAAAATCTCCTGTAATTAACTAAAAATATGTTTTGCCGAGTGATAAAATTGTATTTTCTACGAAAAAAGAAGGGATTTTAATGGAAAATATTGAGTTAATCGAAAAAATACAAAAGTTGCGCAAAGAAAAAAATGCAATAATCTTAGCGCACAACTACCAGCGCCCCGAAATTCAGGACATTGCGGATTTTTCGGGCGACTCTTTGGAATTGTCTGTTAAAGCGGCTGAAGTCGAGGAAAAAGTTATTGTTTTTTGCGGCGTTGTATTTATGGCAGAAACCGCAAAAGTGCTCTCCCCCGACAAAATAGTTCTGCTTCCCGACCTGAAAGCAGGATGCCCGATGGCAGATATGATTACCGCCGACGACGTGCGAAAACTTAAAGCACAGCATCCAAACGCCAAAGTTTTGTGCTATGTAAACAGTTCGGCAGAGGTTAAAGCAGAGGCGGATTTGTGCTGTACTTCGAGCAACGCCGCAAAAATTGTAGATTACGCATTCGACAGAAATCAAGAAATAATTTTCGTTCCCGACCAATGGCTTGCACGGGTAGTAGCCCAACGCACAGGCAGAAAATTTATAGTATGGGACGGATATTGCCCGTCTCACGCAAGAATTTTGCCCGAAGAAATCATTGCACTCAAAAACCGCTTTCCCGACGCGGCGACTATGGTTCACCCCGAATGCCCCAAAGAAATCTGCGACCTCGCCGACGAAATTTTATCCACAGGTCAAATGAGCAAATTCGCAAAACAAAGCAGTGCCAAAACATTCATAGTAGGCACAGAAGACGGAATGCTTCATCGTCTGCGCAAAGAAAATCCCGATAAAAACTTCATTTTGGCAAGCAAAAACGCGCTCTGTCCGAATATGAAAAAAATAACTCTCGAAAAACTGGCAAGTTCACTCGAAACCTTGTCGCCCGAAATAATCTTAGACGCACAAATTATGAAAAGTGCCGAAAAATCCATCAGAGATATGATAGAAATCAGTAAAAAAGTTATGCTTTAGGGGAAAAATTCTTAGAAATTCCCCATTCCGCTACAGACAAATAGTATTTTCCCAGTGCCAAAAAAACGTCGACTAGTGGGCTCTGCCCGCTTTTCGTCAAAAAAATGTTAGAGAGATTGGGCTAATAACTTCTTTGTAGGGTTGTTCTGCCCTGCCTGTTTCTCTATATAATTTGTATTGTAATGACGATAGGTATATTCGACGTTTTTTTGGCGAAAAGTTAAGAATTTTCGGCAGAGCAACCATATACGTGTTCCTCTGTTTAAATACAAAAATATGGGCGAAAGATAGGGAGGACAGGGAGGATTTAGGTTGAGTATAAAAAAAGTCTTACAAAAAGCGGAAAATGTGCGGTTTTCTGTTATTATACCACACAAAAACACGCCGGATTTATTAAAGCGTTGTCTTGGATCAATTCCTCGAACGCAAGATATTCAAATAATTGTCGTTGATGATAACAGCGACGAGCAATTTGCCGATTTCAATGATTTGTCCGACTTAAAAGACGAATTTGTAGAAATATATCTAACATATAAAGAAGGCAAAGGCGCGAGCTATGCACGAAACGTCGGAATGAAACACGCCAAAGGAAATTGGCTCTTATTTGCCGACGCCGACGATTTCTTTACCGAAAATGCGTTTGAGCATTTATTTGCACAAGCTGACGCCTCTGAAGATATTGTTTATTTCAAAAGTTGCAGTTGTTATTCGGATAATACAAACATATCCGCAACGCGTAATTTTAAGTTTAATAAGCTGGTGGACAACTATCTTGCAAAAACCAAAGACGCCGAAGATTACATACGTTATTTATGGAGCGCCCCGTGGGCAAAAATGATAAAAAGAGAACTTGTAGAACGTCAAAACATTCTTTTTGACGAAACTTCTGTCGCCAACGATGTAATGTTTTCCTGCCTGCTCGGACACTATGCCGCAACAGTTAAGGCGGTCGATGAGATTATTTACACACTAACCCATATCCGCCCGTCTTTGCTGGAACGACTTTCTCAAAAAGTATTCGGAACAGAAAAAATACGCAAAGAAAAGGTAATTATAAACGAGACTACTCACTTAAACAAACATAAGCACAAAATTGTGCGTTATGAACGAGGTTAATTTGCCGACAAACGCTGAAAACAACAAGAGAATTGCGAAAAATACGCTTGCGTTATATTTTCGTCAGATAATAACGATGTTTGTGTCGTTATTTACGACGCGAATTATTTTAGAGCAACTCGGCGTTGAAGATTTCGGAATAAAAAATGTTGTCGGCGGTGTGGTGGCAATGTTGTCGTTTTTGACGAGTTCTTTAGCAAGCACAACACAACGGTTTCTCTCTGTGGAAATGGGAAAAGGCGATTTTGCGAAATTAAAACAAATTTTTTCAAATTCGCTTTCTTTGCACGTTATTTTTATAGTTTTAGCGGTAATTCTTGCGCAAACTGTGGGATTGTGGTTTCTGCAGAATAAACTTGTTATTCCGCTTGAAAGAGCAAATGCGGCGTTTTGGGTTTATCAGTTTTCGGTGATTTCGTTTGTGGTGGCGGTGTTTTTTGCTCCGTTTGATGGGGCGATAAGGGCGCACGAAAAATTTAGTTTTTATGCTAAGTTGAGCATTTTTGATGTTGTTGCAAAACTTATTGCTGTGTATTTGTTGGTGGTTTTGCCGTTTGATAAATTGGTGGCGTTGTCGGGTTTGTGGTTGGGTGTTGTGGTTTTGGGGAAATTGATTTTGTTTGTTTATTGTCGCCGGAATTTTGAGGAGTGTAGGGTTCGGTTTGCGTGGGCGAGGGAGAGTGTTCGGAGTTTGATGGGGTATAATTTTTATTCGATCATTGCTTCTGTTTCTTATATTATTAGATTTCAAGGGTTGAATATTGTATTGAATTTGTATTATGGTCCTATTGTGAACGCGGCGCAGGGAATTGCTAATCAAGTATTTATTGCGATTTCTTCTTTTTCGAATAATGCGTTAACGGCAACTCAACCGCAAATTGTTATGAGTTATGCTAAAAATGATAGGCAAAGACTTTGGAATTTAATTACAAAATCATCGAGGTTAAATTTTTATTTGCTTTTAATATTAACACTCCCTTTTATTTTGGAAATTGATACAGCGCTTTATTTATGGCTTGGAGATTATCCTAAATATGCGACGATTTTTGCACAGTTGTTTTTGTTGGAGGCGTTGCAAAGAGTTTTAGGACATCCGATAAGTCAGGCGAATGCGGCTGTGGGGAAACTGCGGGCGATAACTGTTGTTAATATTGTCAGCAGATTGCTTATTTTGCTTTGTGCTGTTTTTATCGGCGTAAATAAATTATCGCCTGTGTATATTTTTATTACGGCAATTGTTTTACAGGCAATTGTTGTGTTTATTAACTTGGTAATCGTATTAAAAATGCAACTTGGTTTTTCGCTTCGGAAATATTTTGTGAATGTTCTTTTGCCAATATCAAAAACTACTTTCTTTGCTGTTTCGCTTCCAATTGTTTTGCATTATTTCTTTTCAAAATCAGTTTTTTCTTCTGTGGGAGTTTGGGCGTTTGCTTTGGTTTGGGCGGCGGGGAGTGTTTTTGTTGTAGGGCTTAGTAAAAGTGAAAAGCAAATGGTTGTAAATAAATTAAGGAGTAAAATAAAATGAAATATTTGTATGTTTTATCATCAACTGACAAAGATTATTACGCCGAACAAGCGTTTGTCAGCATAACAAGTTTGCGTATTCACAATGAAAACGCATTTGTATCGTTGCTTATTGACGACAAAACCGATAAAAATCTTAACGAAAGAAAATTTAATCTTAAAAATGTCGTAAACGAAATTGTTGTAAAAACATTTGACGAGAATGTAAGCCAAAAGAACAGAAGCAGACGGTTAAAAACAAGTATGAGAAATTTAGTCAATGGAGATTTTTTATATATTGACAGCGATACAATTATTTGCGAAAACTTAGAGAGTATTTGGGATTGCGGCTATAAATTGGCGGCTGTGCCTGACAGACATATGGAATTTGAGCATTTAAGAACAAACAGAGGTGTTATTAGTAAATTTAGAAAAGTATCTAAGAATAATATACCGATAGAGAAATATTATTTCAATGGAGGTGTTTTGTTTGTAAAAGAATGTAGAGAAAATTCTGATTTTTTCTATAAATGGAATGAATACTGGAACTCATTTGAAGACGAAAAATCTTTTGGGGATCAAATTTCCTTAGCTTTCGCAAATGCATATTTTAAATTTCCAATTTCAGAGTTAAACGGCATTTGGAATTGTCAGGTAGAAAACGGATTAAATTATTTGTCAAAAGCAAAAATTCTACATTACTTTGCTACTACCAAATTTGAATACGGAAATTTCAGTAAAAACTTACCGCTTTCACTAAAAGGAAACGGAACTTTAACAGAAGAAAATCTATATGAAATTAAATCCCCCAAGCACGGATACCCGACACCGCATTGGGTTATTTCAGGGAATGATTACACCGTTTTTACTTCTGAATCGTTTTATGCATTCTCGAAAAGACCAAAGTTGTTTTCTCCATTTGAAAAGATATTTAGCATTCTAAAAAAAACAATAAAAACATTATTACTCAGTATGAACTATATAAAACAATCTATTTTGTTTTATAACTATAAAAAAGAAAAGGAGAATTACCTATGAAAGGAAAATTTATGCGCATTATTAAAAACTTCGTTAAACTTATTTTGCCGCCGAAATTGCTTGATGGCTACAGAAATATTTACGCAGATTATACAAAACGGCAAAAACTAAAACTTATTTCGACACTTGAATCACTTGAGTGCACAAATTCTCCACGATACATTGTTTCACTGACTTCTTACGGGAAACGTTTAACGGAAACTGCGCCTTATGCAATAATTACACTTCTGAATCAAAGTATTAAACCCGACAAAATAGTCTTATGGGTAGGATATGATGACAAAAAAAATCTTCCGCCAATTATGGAAAAATTAACCGCCAAAGGGCTCGAAATACATTTTTGCGAAGACATAAGGTCATATACAAAACTTATTCCTGCTTTGCTGGAATTCCCCGATGACTTCATAATTACAGCTGATGACGACATTGATTATCCGCAAAATTGGTTTAAGCAGTTGAAAGAATTGCATAAGAAAAATCCTCGAAAAATTATATGCCACGGCGCAAGAAGAATGAAAGTTGATGAAAATCACAACCTGCTTTCGTTTAATCAGTGGGGGCATACAGTGGACAAATTTGAATGCGCTAACCCACTTGGTTATACAGGTGTTCTATATCCGCCAAAATGTTTTTATAAGGAAATTACGAACAAAGAATTATTCTTAAAACTTGCCCCTTGTGCTGATGATATTTGGTTCTGGGCTATGGCAATATTAAATAAAAGTTCTTTTGAAGCAGAATGTCCATATGTTGTTATTTCGGACAGTTGTTTTCGCAGTCGTCCTATTGACCCTATACTGGCAACAGAAACATCTCTTTGGAGCTATAATTCACAAGGCGGAAACGATAAGCAATTAAGGGCTGTTATTGAATATTTCCCGGAAATCAGAGAGTTTTTAAAGAAAATTAAACCGAAGTAAGAGTAAAAAATGTTAGCTTTAGAAAAATATATAAACAAGCAAATTGTATATTTCTACAGAACTATACTTCCTGCAGTATCGATGTTTCTTCTGTTTTCGATACCGTCAGTAAAACTTATTCATTCCGGCACAATTATTAATGTCGGTGTTTTAGGCTTAATAGTTGTCGCAATGCTTTTAAACCTAAACAACAAGAGTAGTATTAACAATTATTGTTCAAATTGCTTTTGTATAATTTTTTTGTTTTTTTTAATAATGACTTTACAACTGATAAACTATACAGATATTTCGCTAAATGAATTTATTGATTATGCTTATTTGCTTATTGCTTTTTTTTGCATAGCTCACCTTGCTAACCTCGAAAGATTAAAGGTTGTTGGAACACTTATTTTTATTTGGGGTATATTGTTAGCAGTTTGGCAACTGACAATAGGAATACCTACAAGCCGAGAATTTGGACAACATTATTTGACTGTTAGCCTACCTATCGGCGCAGCCCTCGCATATAGTTTATCGATTTTATTTTGCTGTAGCAGTCAGATTTGGAAAAAAATCTTTTATACATCAGGCAGTTTACTTTTATTACTTGCGATTACAACATTACTAAGCAGATCAGGCATTATTTTTCCTTTATTGGTGGGCTTTCTTTTTATTGCAGGTAATATAGCATTCAACAACAAGATAAAACTGTCAAATAAACTTTATATAATTATGTTTGCAATCCTTGTTGTTGTTTTTTTTGCTATTTTTATTATGCCTTCTGTTGAACTTCAACAATTAAACAGGCTTACAAGACTTACGGAAAACACTTCGACAGAACCTCGTATTGTCGGGTATAAACGGGCAATACATCTCATATTGCAACGTCCTTTTCTTGGTTATGGAACAGGTTCTGCATTTGGGCATGGTTCCACATTTTTTTATTTTCACAATATTTTTTTAGATGTCTTTGTTATGGGTGGTTTTGTTGCGCTGGTGCCGTTTTTGCTGTTTGTTTTTAATTACTTTTCCGATTTAATATACATTTTTAGAAAATATTCGCATAATCCTGCTATTGTTGGCTTTGCGGCGGCTTCGTTTATGTTTTTTCTCCAATTCAATACTTCGTTTTCGTTCAAAAACGCATACATCTCCGTTGGAACTATGTTTTTTTTATGCCTTGTAATTCGCAATCTAAAACTGTATAAATTGCCAGTTTCACAACAAATAGAAAGGAAAATAAAATGGAAAGAAAATCCTTTGCAATTAAAATAAGGTATAGCTCTAATCCGATTGCTATGAATTTTATTAAGAAACCTATGTTTCTTTTAATATGTGTTGCAAGAATGTTCAGATTGACAAAAAAAAGCAAAAGTGATTATAAGGCGATACACTTACATAATGAAGATATTAAGGATTTTAAGAACGCACTTTATCAATTTTCATATAGTCGCAGTGGATTTGTAAGTGCTTATCTAAATGCTTACCGGAAAAAATTGGTAAAACCTGTCAAATCTTCACTGCCAACATTGCAAGAAAATGACCCAATATTGCTTTGTGCGGTAAAAGACGATTTGGAAAAGATTAAATTACAGGTCGAACATCATAGAAAAATAGGTGTTAAACATTTTGCATATATAGATAATATGTCAAAAGACGGAACATTTGAATGGCTTAAAGAGCAAGCCGATGTTTCATTGTTTGTTGTAAATGAAACCTTTAATGCTACGGTAAAAGATGCGTGGAGAAGGCAAGTAGCAGATTTTTTGGGGTACAACAGATGGTATTTAGTGCTTGATTCAGACGAATTGTTTATGTATCCGAGCATAGAGACAAAAAACATAAATTCATATATTGATTTTCTAGAAAGTTGCAAAATAAATAGTGTATTATCTCCGATGATAGATATGTATCCCAAAGGCAATTTAACTGAAAAAGTTAATAGCATAAATGAGATATTGAACACTTATTGCTATTTTGATACAGACACATATTATTTGGCAAAATATTTTTCTAGTCAATGGGTAAATGGAGGTCCGAGAAAGCGTGTTTTTTCCAACAGCCCACAACTTGCGAAATATTCACTAATTAAACTTTCTAAAGAAATGTTAATTGGAATACACCAAAATTATCCATATAAGTATAATTTTGAAACAAAAGGTGCTGCCGCTTTTTTACTACACTATAAATTCTTTTATGACGATATTGCAAAATATAAGGAACGCGCTATGTTGGGTGTTATGAATAGCGGGGGGCTCGAATATAACCAATATCTTGACGCATTGAATAAAAATCCTTGCACATCATTTTACTATGAAAATTCTCAAAAACTGAATAGTTCTTTTGACTTAATGAAAATCAATATAATTGATAAGAACTTCTTTGAAAAATTTTTGGGAAGAGAGGTTTTACCCTCAACCTTAACAACAAATACCGGCGAATTCGGAAAAAAAGAACGCATTATCGCACGATGGCTTGCCGATTATCCGCAGATAAAACAGTTTGTGAAAAAAACATATCAACTCATATCTTGGCTGATGTATAAGAAAAACTATAACCACAAAACAGATTATTCCATTCGGGTAATCAAAGACGGGAACAATGAATCGTTTTGGGGGTATTACGACAAGACGCCGCTCAGTCCGGATGGAAAATATATACTGTTTTATAGTTGTAAGTGTCCGACAAATACCGCCCCTAAAAACAACAAAGGCATTTCTGTTATATTACAGGAATTTAACACAAAAAAAACATTGCTGGAAATACCTGTACAAACGTATAATTGGCAACAGGGTTGCCGAGTGCAATGGCTGTCGAACGACATTTTTATATTTAACGATTTTGATGCGGAGAAAAACATATATATCGCTCGTGTATGGTCTGCGGTATCTTTGAGTGAATTGAAAAGCTTTGACAAACCTGTTCAGGATTCGTATAAAACCGAATATTATTTTTCATTAAATTATCGTCGCCTTATGTCATTATGCCCTGATTATGGTTATCGAACTCTACCTATGCTTAACACCAAGGAATTAACCGATATTGCCAATGACGGTATATGGAAAGTAAATTACAACAATGGCGAAACAACGCTTCTCGTAGATATGAAAACTGTATGTTCCATAGGTCAGAGCAATAACATTAGCGACGCTCTTCACTCGGTTAATCATATAATGATTTCTCCCGATGGTGATAAATTTATTTTTATACACCGATACTACGTCAGAAAAAAACGCTTTGACAGATTGTTTCTTGCGGATTCAAAAACAGGAAATTTAAAGTTATTATCCGATTACGGGATGGTAAGCCATTGCTTTTGGGCGGACAATAAAAATGTGCTTGCTTATTTGCGCTCTCCCGACGGAACAGACGCCTACAACAAAATTAATACCGATACGGGAAATTTCACGAAAATTATTGGTAATCGCTTAAATAAATTGGGAGACGGACACCCGAATGTGTTTGGGGAATGTTTTGTCGCAGATACTTATCCCGATAAAGCAAGAATGCAACATTTGTTTTTGTTTAATCTGAAAACAAGTGAAGAAAAAGAATTAGGGGAGTTTTTTCACGGGCTTAAATATTCAGGCGAAACTCGTTGTGATTTGCATCCCCGTTTTTCGCCTGACGGAAAATACGTTTTCTTTGATTCCGTTTATTCGGGTAAACGCCAACTTTACTGTATTGCAATAGGAGAACACAATGCCTAACCACCTCCCGACAGTCGCCGTAATAATGTCCGTTTACCAAAACGACAAACCCAACCTTTTGAAAAAGGCATTTAATTCAATCGCCGAGCAAACTTATCCTCGCGAAAAAATCCGAATATACCTCGGAATAGACGGCGAAATTCCGCAAGAATTGGAAGAGATAATTACAGATTGCAAATTGGTCTATAAAATCGAAAGAAACGAAAAAAACATAGGGCTGAGTTGCACTCTGAATAAATTGGTAAATGTGCTCGAAAACGAAGATTTTGTTTTCAGAATGGACGCGGATGACATTTCTTTGCCGAAGCGTTTTGAAGCGCAAGTAAAATATATGCTCGAAAATCCCGATGTTGATATTCTGGGAACAGCGATTTTGGAGGTAAATGAAAACGACGAAAAAATTGATATAAAAAGGTATCCGCGGCAAAATATTAAAAAATATATTGCTAAAGGCTCTCCGCTGGCACACCCGACGGTTTGTTTTCGTAAAAATGCTTTTGAAAAGATAAATTATTCTTTGAAAATGCGCTTAAGCCAAGACATTGACTTGTGGTTTCAGGCGTTAAAAAAGGATTTACGGATAGATAGTTTGCCGGAAATTTTATATTGTCTTTTAATAAATTCAGCGTTTTTCAAAAGAAGAGGGTATGCAAAAAGTTTCAGAGAATTCGGTATTTATATGAAAGGGATTTGGTCTTTGCATAAACTTACACATTTGTATGTTTACCCTATTTCGCGACTGACTTTACGTCTTCTGCCTAAAACGCTTGTAAAATTTGCATATAATTCAAGATTGCGCAAGAAATTATTAGATAAGCAGGAATAAAAGAAATACGGAGGCAAAGAAATGACTGTTTTAATCACCGGAGCGGCAGGTTTTGTGGGTTTTCACTTATCCCAAAAGTTGTTGGAAAGCGAAATTACGATTGTAGGTTTTGATAATCTCAACGATTATTACGACGTAAACTTAAAGTTGAGCCGTTTGGAAATTTTGAAAAAACATAAAAATTTCACTTTCGTCAAAGGCGATTTGGCAAATAATGACGACATTGCAAAATTATTTTCGGATTATAGCCCCGAAATAGTGGTAAATCTGGCGGCACAAGCGGGAGTGCGATATTCAATTGAGAATCCGAGAGTTTATTTGGAAAGCAACATTACAGGTTTTTTCAATATTTTGGAAATCTGCCGTAAATATCCCGTTAAGCATTTATTGTATGCTTCTTCGAGTTCTATATACGGAAATCAAGAAAAAACGCCTTTTTCGACGAAAGACAATGTCGATAATCCTATAAGTTTATACGCCGCAACCAAAAAAAGCAACGAGCTTATGGCTCATACATACAGCCATCTGTATGATATTCCTACTACAGGGCTTCGTTTTTTTACCGTTTATGGATCTTATGGCAGACCTGATATGGCGTATTTCAGCTTCACAAAAAAAATCATAAACGGCGAACCGATTAAAATTTTCAACAACGGTGATATGTATCGGGATTTTACTTATATCGACGACATAGTATCGTGTATAGAGAAAATGCTTTTTTGTCCGCCTAAAAGAGAAAACACCAAACCGCCGTATAAAATATATAATATAGGAAACAACAAACCTGAACGGCTGATGTATTTTATAGAAACTTTGGAAAAGATTATCGGCAAACAAGCCCCGAAAGAATTTTTACCGATGCAACCCGGAGACGTATATCAAACTTTCGCAGACGTATCCGATTTAACAACCGATTTCGATTTTAAACCGAATACTCCCATAGAAACAGGATTACGAAAATTTGTAGAGTGGTATAGAGGGTATTATGGTAATTTGCTTTTAACAAGAGATTGATGTCGAAATCTTGTTGCTGTAGAATATCAAGCATTTGTTGTCTTTCTTTATGGCTTTTCCTTGCCTAATTTCGCCTGCAGTTCAGCGCGCAATCGGGCGATTTCTTCGGCTTGGTTCGCAATTTCAGCCTCTTTATCCGCAATTTCAGCCTCTTTATCCGCGATTTCAGCCTCTTTATCCGCGATTTCTTCGGCTTGTTCGGCAATTTTCTTATCTTTTTCTCCGTAAGTTTGCTCTAAATAACGCTGATAATATAATTCCTTTTCAAGTTCCTTGCGCACTTTCTCATCCGCCGCCACGTGTTGTAAAACAGTCAGCAATTCCTGTATTTCGGGAATATTTTGTTCTGCAGGAAAGCTTTTAGTCGTCTTATCGCTCGAAGCAAAATTTTCTTGTGCAAATATCGACAACACGGCATCAAGTTTTGTGTTCAAACTTTGTTTTATTCTTTTCGTCTGCACAAAATACGCTTTGTGAGTTAAATGTTCCACAAAATTGTCGTTAACAGTTAAATTTTGATTTGTCTGCAAATCCTTGTATTCGGGAAATGCGACAAAAGCAGGCGAATTGACAGACAAATTAAATCCTAATATGTATATTGCAATAATCGGATATCCTGTTCTTGCATATTCTACAGCTAAATAATCTCTAAAACGTGGAATGTCGCCAAAATTTCCTGCTTTTTGTATTTCTATAATCACTGTTTTTTTATTACCGTTTTTATCTTGTATTTCAGCGGAAAAATCTTTGCGATAAAGAGTAAGCGCCCCGCTTTTTTTGTTCGGGTCGGTATGCTCTTGAATAGTTGCTTTAAGAGATATTACCTTACAATCCAATATAGTCCCGACAAGAAATTTCGCGATTTTATTGTTTTCCATAAGACGTTTGAACACCGCGTCATATATCGGATTGGCAATTACTACATTTTCTTTTTCCATAATCTCCTCCATATTTATTAGGATAATATACGTTTTGCGCCGCCAACAAAACCGCAAGAAGAGGAAAAATGCAAAAAAATTTGATGTATAAATAAGAATATACTAAATCTCCAAAATCGAAAACTTAAAAAGACAAATATTGGCATAAAAAACATTTTTACCATTTTTCCTAAGGGCGCAGAAATACGCCCTTTTTATTTACGGCAAAATGTATTTTTCTAAGGATTTTTGTATTTAAGGAGTAAATAATATGTATATAAGAAAAATCGTTTTGTTTTTGGCGCTTTGCGCGGCAATGTCATTCGCAAATTTGCCGCTACCTTTACAGCCAAATATTCACAGAACTGCTGACAGAGACAGCGTTTTCAGATTAGAATTGCAAACAAATTCAGCGTTTTGGGAACCGCAAAATTTAACTTTTCGGGCAAGAATGGACGCTGCTTTCAGCGAAAATGTTGACCAAAGCGGACGAGTAATATTGTATTTTATAGACTCCATAGGCAACGATTACTTGCAACTTGTATTCAGCGGTTTTTTCGATAATCGGGCGGTTCACGGCAGAACGGTAGATTGGGCGCGCCCGGGGGACAGAAGCGATACAGGGTCAAGAAGCACATTTGATTTATATCGTGCATTTTTAACATTTACGCCAAACGAATACATTAAAATAGGACTCGGAAAAGAATACTATAATTGGGGACCGTCGGAGCTTGGCGGGCTTATGCTTTCTGACTACAATACTGGTTTTGTCGGACTTTATCAACAATACCAAATAGGACCTTTTACCATTCGCGGACTTGCAACGCAACTCAGTAGCCAAGAATGGAGAGAGCCGCCCGGCAACGGTTATTTGGATAACCATATAATGCCGATACACAGATTTTTTTCAGCAGGCAGAATAGAGTTTTATCGTGAATTGTGGGGACTTGCCTTAAAACAAGCAATAATCTACGGAGGCGTAAACCGCTCTTTTGAAATTCCTTATTTAATTCCGATTTTCCCGTTTCACTATGCGCAAATGTCCAATTGGCGATACGGAAACTGGGGTAGCAATACCTTGGTCGGACTTGATGCTTATGCAAATTTCTTAGACAAAAACCTGCAAATTTACGGCGAATTACTTGTGGACGACTTCCAAATGGACGAAGACGACGCGTCCAAAAGCATACAAAATCTTATCGGCTTTGTCGCGGGAACAAGATTTAATATCCCAAATATTCTTTACGGATTTTTTGAGGGCGGACAAATAAACAGCTTCGTTTATAACAGTATGTCCGGCGATCTCGGAAGATACCTGAACAGAGACGCGTTTATAGGCAGTCCGCTCGGTCCCGACAATCAGCTTTTCTGGGGAAAACTCGGTCGTCATTTTGAAAGAATCGGTCTAAGAACAGAGTTGTATTTCTGGCTTCTTCGTCAAGGAGAGCGAGATATAAACTTGCGCTACAATCACAACTACCTTTTAGGAACGCGCAACGACAGAATTCCCTACGGAAACGTTCGCCGCGAAACAGCCACGTGGCTTTCGGCAATTTACGAATTTAAGCACAACACGGTAGAACTTTACGGCGGAATACAGAATTTCAGAACAGAGGGAGTTTCCGGAACGTCAAAAACTTCGCCGTTCTTTGGACTGTCCCTGAATGCCGCTATCGGACTTGGCTGGAACGCAAGATAATTACGAATTAAAAATTACGAATTACGAGTTTTTCCCTTTCGTAATTTTTAATTCGTAATTCGTAATTGAATTATTACTCCGGCTCCGCCTCGCCAATCTGGATATATGGCTTTAACTCGGGAGATTTTTCTATCAGTTTCTTTGCTACCGCTTCCAAGTGTTCGGCGTATCTGAAATGCGCGCCTTTTCCTGTTCGCAATTCGATTTCGTAAATCACTTTGTCGAGGTGCGCACTGTGTTCAAACGCAACTTGCGTTCCGAGTAAATATCCGTAATAATGCAAGTTGCGCTCGGCAAGTTTTTTAAGCAGATTTGAATATTTTTCAAAGAATTCGCTGTAATTTTCGTTTGCCAATTCGGGCGGTAAATAAAAGCCTACAGGCGCAAGAGGCGTAAATCTATTTCCGCAACGATGGCGGTTTAGGTCGCGCAATTCTGCGATTGCAATATTGTTGAACGCAAATTTCACCACCTGTCTTTTTATGTCGCCGCCGACAACGCTGTATCTGTTAGTCTTTTCGGCAAACGAATTTTCGACGGTGTCGATTTTCGGCATAAACGAGGGATTTTCGTCGAATGTCTGCACAAAAACCTCGTCGGGAATATTCTTTGTCTCAACGCCGTTTTTTTGAATATATTCGGCGGAATAATTAAGCAAACGCTCCGCCTGATACTTGCTCGCACCGTCGGCAAACGAGTGTCTTATCAAATTCGGCGCGATTTTCGCCAATTGTTCGCGAATTCCCTTAGCGGCAGTTTGCACTTCAACAAGCGGAAGCGCTTCCAATTCCTTGAGCGTTTGACACCAAACCCGCGCCGTCATAAGATACGCGGCGGAAGTTTTTGTAGCAAACGGAATAAACCCGCGACTTCTGTCGAGCGCATAATTTTTGAGTATTCTTTGACGGAATTTTTCGTTTTCATTCGGAGAAATCCGTAGTTTTTCGGGATATTTTGTCGCAAATTCGTCTAATTTTTGATATTCGCGATTATAAATTTCAAACGCCTCGCTCAAAACTTCACTCCATTCGCTTTGCAAATCTTTGGGAATACCGATTTCGTCGGGCGAAATTAAACTTTCGGGCGCCATTTTTATGTAGCGGGTGCTGGATTCCTGCCCATCGACCAATTGCGCGATTTCAAAAATCTTATAAGCCAAAAACATAGAACAATCGTCGATACAAATTGCGATAGAGCCCGTCATTCCGCCGATACTCGCGTGTCCGTAATCGACAAATTTAAATATTTTTTCAACGCTCGCGTCGGGATTTTCCTTGTCTACGCCTTCCAAAATCTTGTCTATTCCTAAATTAGAGCGGGAATATTTCGCCAAAACGCTCGCCAAAAGTTCGGGGGGGACTGCAGTTAAGTCCTGCGCCGCTTTGGGAGGAATTATCGGTATTACAGTTATTTTCATTTTTTTCTCCTTTTGATGGGTAAAATACTATTTGCGGCAGAGAGTGTGAAAGAGTATTTCATCATCAACAAGCGTGGAATTCGCCTCCGTCGGAAACTCGCCGCTTTTCACCTGCGTCGCATAATCCGAAAATGCCGCCGAAAGCGCGCTTTTTGCATCTGCAAACAAATGAGAATGTTTGTACGTTTTCTCAGAAAAGCCCGCAATGTCGCACCAAACCTGCACTTGACCGTCGCAAAATTGCCCTGCACCTATGCCGATTGTGGGAATTTTTAAAATTTCGCTTATGTATCTTGCCAAATTTGCGGGGATTAACTCCAAAACAAGCATTTGAGCGCCGTAAAGTTGCGAGGTTTTTGCAAATTCTACCAATTTTCTTGCGCGAACGGCGTCTTTGCCTTGAACGGAAACTTCAAGATATGATGTTTGCGGAGTATAGCCGATATGCGCGCAGACAGGAATGCCCGCTTCCGTAAGCGTTTTAAGCAATTCTTGAGTTTCTTTTTCTATTTCGAGTTTCACCATATCTGCGCCTGCTTCAAGCAATTTTTTTGCGCTCAGAACTATGTTTTCGCTGTTTTCGTAAACCGCCTCAAACGGTAAATCCACAATTATTTTGCATTTTGTGTTGGCGCGCTTTACCGATTTTGTCAAGAATATCATATCGTCGAGTTTTACCTCGTTTACGCTTTTGTAGCCCAAAACATTTGTTCCCGCGCTGTCGCCTACAAGCAAATAGTCGATACCCGCGTCCTCGGCTATTTTTGCCGTAAGCGCGTCATAACAGGTAAGCATTGCTATTGTTTTTTGGTTTTTCATCACTATGCGTTCCTTTCATTATACGTAGGGGCGGGGTCTGCCCGCCCTGCATTCGTTCGATTCTGCGTTTTAGGGCGGGCAAACCCCGCCCCTACGGAAATTTTTTAATCGTCTCCCTCATAATCATCGTAATCACCGCCGCCGTCTCGGTAGCCGGAAAACTGCTCTCTGTTTTTTGCGCCGCTTCTGCCGGGTCCCTTAAAATCAATGACGACAAACGAGCCCTCAAAACCGTAAGCCGCGTAAATTCTGTTTTTCAGGTAGCGAATATAATCCTCCGAAACGCGCTTTGGATTTGCGCAGAAAATTACAAAATGCGGATACGGGCTTGGCTGTTGCTTTATACCCAAAAAGCGCACCGATTGTCCTACTATATATGGATGCGGATTTCGGCGCGTCCAAGAGAAAAATTGGTCTTCGAGTTCGGTTTTTGCTACAATTTTTTGCGAATTTTCTTTAATTCTCAGCGTTAATTTCATTACCTCGGCGACCCGTTGCCCTGTCATCGCCGAAATCGAAAGCATCGGAATATTTTCCAAGTCCTTGTATTCGTCGCGGGTGGCTTTCACCAAAGAATCGAAGGTTTTGCCGTCTTTTTCGATGATGTCCCACTTGTTCCAGCAGATAATTAAGCCCTTGCGCTCTTCTTTTATGTGCGCCACGATTTTCATATCCTGCTCGCTCAGTTTTCGCGCGGTATCCACCAATAAAACCGCTACGTCGCAACGTCCGATACTGCCGATAGAACGCAAATTTGAGTAGTATTCCACGTCGTCGTTTACTCGCGCTTTTTTGCGAAGCCCTGCCGTATCAATTAGTTTTATCGTTTTTCCGTTGTAGTCAATGGTGGTGTCTATGCTGTCGCGGGTTGTGCCTGCAATTTCGCTGACTATCATTCGTTTGTCGCCCAAAATTTTGTTTATGAGCGACGATTTTCCTGCGTTCGGACAACCGACAACAGCTATTTTTACGGCGTAATTTATCTCTTCTTTTTTCTTTGTTATGCCTTTTATTTTTTCGACGATTTTATCGAGCATATCGCCCACGCCTTTTCCGTGAAGCGCCGAAATTGCAAGCGGCTCGCCCAATCCCAAACTCCAATAACTCTGCATAACCAGCTCGGCAGAGGGCGCTTCGGTTTTGTTTACCGCCAAAACCAGTTTTTCACAGCATTGTTTTCGCAGGCGTTTGGCTATTTCGCAGTCAAGGTCGGTCGGCTCAATGTCCGCCGAAGCCAAAAACAAAACAACGTCCGCCTCATTTATGGCGATTTCGACCTGACGGTTTATTTCCTGCTCCATTTTTTCGCCTGACTGCGGCACCATTCCGCCCGTGTCGATTATGGTAAAATGCGTGCCGCACCATTCTGCGTCCATATAATTTCGGTCGCGGGTGACGCCCGGTCTGTCATCAACAACCGCGATTTTTCTGTTCAATATCCTGTTAAAAAGCGTCGATTTTCCGACATTCGGACGACCTACGACCGCCACAGTTGCAAGTTGAGCCATTTTTGTTTCCTTTGAAAATTTGCATTCATCAGTTTTAGGTAAAATACTAAATGCCAACAAAAAAAAGGCAAACCATCCGGCTTGCCTTTGAAAATAATCGAAAAAGTAAATTTATCTGTTATTCAGATACTCCCACAACAACCGAACACAAACACCCGTCGCGAACTTCGGGCTCATTCCTTTGGCGGCGTTTTCGTTCCACGAAGTTCCTGCGATGTCCAAGTGGCACCAAGGCAAATCTTCCACAAAACTTTCGATAAAAGTCGCCGCTGTCGTCGAACTTGCGCTACGCTTCATTGTCGAGGTGTTTTGAATATCGGCGATGTCGCTTTTTACCGCTTCTCTGTGCTCTTGTCTTATCGGCATTCTCCAAACGGGCTCGCCTGTTTTTTCGCCCGCTTCAAAGATTCTTTTCGCCAAATCGTCGTTGTTTGAGAACATTCCAGCGACCGTATCGCCCAAAGCAATGACTATCGCACCCGTAAGCGTGGCAATATCGACAATTTCTGTCGGAGCGTAATTTTTTATTATATACGAAATCGCGTCCGACAAAATTAAGCGCCCTTCCGCGTCGGTGTTAAGCACTTCGACCGTCTTTCCGGAATAACCTTTATAAACGTCGCCGACGAAAAACGCGTCTTTTCCGATTGCGCTCTGAGCAGTGGGAACTACCGCCAAAAAGTTGATTTTCGGATTAAGCGCCGCCACCGCTTTCGCAACACCCAAAACCGCCGCCGCACCCGCCATATCGTGCCGCATTGTTTCCATTGAGCCCGACGGTTTCAGATTGAGCCCTCCCGTGTCGAAAGTAAGTCCTTTTCCGACGATTGCACTGTATTTGTCATTCGTTTTGTCGCCGTTGTATTTGATTATTGCAAGCCGCGGAGGAGTTGCCGAGCCCTTTCCGACCGCCCACAAAAGCCCAAGCCCTTTTTCTTGGATTTCTTTGTGGTCAAGGATTTCCACTGTCATATTTTTGTTGCTTTCGGCTATTTTTTTCGCCTCGTTCGCCAAATATTCGGGATTGACCACGGCGGCGTTATCGTTGGTTATATCACGCGTAAAATCCGCGCATTCGCCGATAATTTTTACGGAATTCAATATATCCGCCGCGCCGTCAAAATCTATGTGCAAATTTTCAACGCGGGATTTTTTCTCGCTCAAATATTTGTCGTAAGCGTAATTCCCCACCACCGCGCCCTCGACTGCCGCCGCTGCATATTCCGTGTTTTTTTGCGGCAATACGATTTCTACGCTTTTTCTTTTTATTTTATTTACGGCGCGCACCGCGTCGGCAACAGCGTTTCTAAAGACCTGCATATCGCTATTATCTTTGCCGAGCCCTGCGTAAATTATAACGTTTTCGCCGTCATAACGGGTTGCAACCGAGCCTGCTTTTGCTTCAAAATCGACGGGCTTTTCATCGTCCTCATACAAAAACAATATGCGTGCTTCAATGTTTTTTGTGTTAAGAATTTCCATAATTTTTTCCTTTCGCTTTATTTTTTGCCACAAAAATACTTTCTTGCGGCGGCAAAAACTATTTTTTCATACAGAACATTGAATTTTGAATTTTTTTGAGGTAAAAATGACCCAACACTTTTTGATAAGCGGGCTTGTCCTTGTAGGGCTTTTTCTGACATTTCAGGTCTTGAGCAAAACGCTCAACAACATAATAAACTACCTGTTGCAAATCGAATTTTTGCTACAAACCGAATACGATTACCGCAAAGAAGAACTCGACGTCCAACGAATTTTGAATTTGGATGATTTTGAGTGAGAGTGTAAAAAATGAAAGAGGGCGTATGCAATACGCTACCACAACTATTCCCTACCTTTTCTCATTTCTTCAAAAAATATCTTCCGATGACGAGAAAAAATTCCTCAGTTTTTTAATATCCGCAACAGGCGACTCAACGCTTTCCAAGAAATCGTCGGGAAGTCCGAGAAAATGAGTGTATTTTTGAATTAAATTCGGTAAAAAATCCATTGTCAGCTTGATTTAAAATCCAATCGTCATTCTCTAAGTTATTTTTGTAATGCTCATTTATAGCATTTCGCAAAGCCACTTCAAATAAACTCAGCGTGCCGTAAAAATTCTTTGAGGCTTGAATATTTTGTATGTATAACTCAAACGCTTTTTCCTCGTTTCCGCCGCAAGCCCGCTTATATTTTTCCATTCTGGACTTAGATAAATGCCTTTCACAATCGCCGTAATTCACTTTAAAATTTCCCTTCTTTTCAAGAAAACAATGTTTTTTTTTGCACAAAAATAATAAAATGCTTGCATTTGTTGCGGGAAAAATAGTATATTTGTAGTGTAGAGCCTGATTGTCCCTGTTGAAAAACAAACTTTCAGTGCGATGTCAGGGAAGATGCTATTAGTATCTTCCCGTTCTATTCTCTTCCGCAAACCGAATACAATTACCGCAAAGAAGAACTCGACGTTCAACGAATTTTGAACTTGGATGATTTTGAGTGAGGCGCAAATAACTGAAAAAGGGCGTATTTTCTACGCCCTGCAAAAAAACTAATTGATACTCAAAACACATTACGGTAATGTTGGCAGAGAATTAACTCTTTGATATATACCACCTTTAAAAATCCAATCACCGTTTCTTATATCGTAAGAATTACAGCCATCAAATTCAATCTCCCCAATAATACAGATTTGATTTCTGGATGGTACCCACCATTCAAAAGGTATTTGTTCTATTCTTCCTGCTTCAAAATCAATATAGTGTTCAATTCCTTTTCCGTCAGAAAAAAACTCGAAGAAATAACCTGCTTCCGGTGTGTTTTCTGCCCAAATCCCTACGAGCGAATTATCAATATTACCGCCACCGCCATTACCTCCACCACCCGACCCTCCGCCGCCTGAACAAGCTACAAAAAAACTCGCCAGCAAGGCAAACACCACAACTAACGCCATTTTAAGAAACCTAATTTTTCCCATAATACAACCTCCTTAAAAGTTGAAAAGTTAAAGCAAGAACAGAGGAAAAAGGCTGTCCTGCCAGTAATTCATATTTTTTGCGAAAACAATGAATAAATCTGTATTGGTTATATCAGAAGTTAGGCAGAACAACCTGTAAAGGCAGTTCTCCTTCCGAGATAACCAGAAGAAATATACACAGAAAGTGGGATTTTGCCCACAATCATTGTTTTCGCAGTCAGTAAAATAATATTTGTTTGATAGTAGTTTTGTTATTTGATGTTTTTTTGTGGAATATTAGCAAAAAACAAGAAAACCTCGCGTTATTATTAATGTATATTTTAATTCCGCTTTCAAAAAAAGAAAAATAACGAAAATTCGCAGAGGTGATGTTGTGCAAAACGTATTTTTGTTGCAGAAAAAAGGAGACAAAATGTCAAAAAAAGAAATCCAAGGCAACTTATTTGCCGACATAAAAACGCTGATAGAACAAAGCAAACTTCAAGTTGCCGTTGCGGTTAATTCGAAAATGACTATGCTGTATTGGCAGGTTGGTAAACGCATTGCGGCAGAATTGCAAGACAAAAGCCGTTCAAGCGTTTACGGCAAAGAGGTAACATCTAACTTATGCAAAGAATTGTCGGAAGAATACGGAAGCACATTTGCAGAGAAAAATGTTCGCAGAATGATGCAGTTTTACAACGTTTTCCCTGAAGAAAAGATTGTCGTATCGCTGATACGAAAATTAAGTTGGACGCACATTTTGGCAGTAATACCCATTGAAGACCCGTTAATGCGGGATTTTTATATTGAAATGTGCAGTATGGAAAAATGGAGTGTGCGAGTGTTTAGAGAACGCATAAACTCGATGCTCTACGAACGAACTGCCATAAGCAAAAAGCCCGAAGAAACTATAAAACACGACTTAGAAATACTGAAAAACGAACAAAAACTAACGCCTGATTTGGTGTTTAGAGACCCGTATTTTCTTGATTTTCTGGGTTTGCGAGACAAATATTGCGAAAACGATTTAGAAACGGCAATAGCGGTAGAATTGCAAAGTTTTATCGCTGAACTCGGCAGTGATTTCGCATTTATTGCCCGTCAAAAAAGAATGACTATAGACAACGAAGATTATTACCTGGACTTATTGTTTCTTCACAGAAAACTAAAATGTTTGGTTGCAATAGACCTGAAAATCGGAAAATTCAAAGCGGCATATAAAGGTCAGATGGAACTTTATTTAAGATGGCTTGAAAAATACGAAAAGCAAGATTGGGAAAATCCGCCGATAGGACTGATTTTGTGCGCAGGAAAAAGCGAAGAGCACATAGAACTTTTGCAATTGGAAAACAGCAATATCAAAGTTGCCGATTATATGACGCAATTGCCCGATAAAAAATTGTTGGAGCAAAAATTAAGAATTGCTGTTGAAGTAGCGAAAATGAGGTTGGAAAAGACAGCGAACTGAAAAACAGAAAGAAGGGGGAAAAATATAATGATAGACAAAAAAACAACCAAAGCCGAAACGGTCGTGCTGGCGGGGCTTCACATAGCAAAAACGCCGAAAATTATTTTTGAAGAGGACTTGGCGGAAATGCTTATGCTCTGCGAAACGGCG
>WRAZ01000015.1 GCA_009779925.1 Chitinivibrionia bacterium | reverse complement strand
TTTGCGACGGCGGACTTCCGATTTTTCGCAACAAAGACCTTGCCGTAATCGGCGGCGGCGACTCGGCAATCGAAGAGGCGATTTATTTGACAAAATTCGCGCAAAAAGTATATTTAATTCACAGAAGAGACGAGTTCAGAGGCAGTAAAATTATGCAACAGCATTTGGCTAAAACTCCGAAAATCGAAGTGCTTCTCAATAAAATCCCCGTTGAATTTTACGGCGAAAAACTGCTCGCGGGAATGAAATTAAAAGATACTAAAACAGACGAAATTTCGGATTTACCCGTCAGCGGCTGTTTTGAGGCGATTGGCAATATTCCAAACACTGCGTTTTTGCAAGATTTGGTAAAATTGGACGAAAACGGATATATCGTCGTCGATGAAAACAATATGACGAACGTCGCGGGAATTTTTGCGGCGGGCGATGTTATGTGCCCGAATTACCGTCAAGCGGTAGTCGCCGCAGGAAACGGCGCAAAAGCCGCTCTGGCTACCGAAAAATGGCTGTTGAACAATTGATTTTATGAAATTATTCGCGCCTTTTGACATTTTTATCGCAATTTTTATAATTGGCGCGTTTGTTATCGTAGGGGCAGGTTTAAAACCTGCCCTTGCACCGCAAAATATCGACAAATTCATAATCTTCGCAGACGGCGAAAAAATAGAAATCCCACTTTCTGTCGACACAACAATAATTCGCAATTCGGTGAAAATCGTTCTGCAAAACCAAACCGCGCAATTTGTGAAAAGCGAATGTCGAAATCAGATTTGTACGTCAATCGGCGTTATTTCGAGCGGGCAAATTGTGTGTGTGCCGAATAGGGTTATGGTTTCTGTTCACCGAAGACCCGTTAGGGCAGGTTTTAAACCTGCCCCTACAAAAATGCCGAGGATAGATGTTTATGCTAATTGATAGACAGAATGAAAAAGCCGCGCTGTTTGTTATGGCGTTTCTTTTGGCGGGGATTGAGCGGTTTTTCCCTGTAATTCCTGTTTTGCCTTGGCTGAAAATCGGGCTTTTTCACGCGGTTGTTATGGTTTGGATTTACAGATACGGACTAATTGACGCGCTTGCCTTTGTTTTCATTCGTCAATGGGTTATTATGGCGTTTTTCGGCTTTGCAATTTTGCCGTTTGTGCTGGGAACAAGCGGGACTGTCGTTTCGGTGATTTTGGGCGCGGCGCTCATAAAATCGCGGAAATTCGGCGCAATCGCAATCGGGATTTTTTGTGCGATAGTTCATAATATCGTGCAATTGTTTGTGCTTTATCACATTATGGGCGGAAATTTCGTATGGCAGTGGCAATTACCGATAATGCTTGCGGTTTCGCTTTTTACGGGGGCGATAACGGGATTTTTGGCGGTGAAAATCAACGGAATTTCGTTTAATGATAATGTAGGGGCGTATTGCATACGCTCAAAAAACGATATGCAATGCAAAAAAAACGACAACGACAATATTGGCGATAGGGCGTATGCAATACGCCCCTACGGGATTGCCGTGTTAATTGTTGTAATCGCAACAACATTTATTTTTGAAAATTATATTTTTTACGCCGCAATATTTTTGGCGGGGTTAATTGTTTCTAAATTCATAAATTGCAGGTTGTTAGGCGCGGTTGAGTTTGTTAAGCGATACGGGATTTTCATTGTTGCGCTGTTTATTTCTTCTGCGTTTTATAATTATCAGGGCGCGTTGCATCATACTGCCAAGATTTCGCTTTGGTTTTTTCTTACGCCGTTTTTTCAAAAGAGTGGGTTCTATCAGTTGTTTTATGGCGCGCTTACTAAGATTTTCCCGCAAAAATATTCCGAAACGCTCAGCATTGGTGCAATAATGCCGCAAGTTTTTCCAAGCGTTTTGGAAGAAATTCCGAGTATTATCAAGAGTGTTTTTAAGAAACCCAAGAGCGCGGCGGAAATTTTGGCGAGGAAAACGTCGGAATTGTTGGCGCAATGGGGGAAAAATTAAAGTTTTCTTGTTTTTGCTCGTGGCAAATAGTATATTGTTTTTTTATAAACAAAAATTTATAGAAGCGGAAAGGTAAAATAATATGCCGCAGATGTTGCTGGAAGCTGAAAACAAACTTGACTTAAAACCATTTGCCCAAATAGCAAGAAAACAGGGCATTATCGTTCGCTATATTATTCAAAAAGAAAAGCAATCAAAAAAATCGCACAATCCAAGTCCAAGCGGTGATACTTGGTTTGACGACCCCAAAAATTTGGCGTATTTGAAAAATAGAATTGAAGCGTCAAAAACAGAGAAGCATTACGTTATAGGCAGAAATCAAAGCGTTCGGGAATTTTTTGATAAAATATGATTTACGAACTTGATATTCCTGAAAAAGTATTTAAAGAAATAGCAGATTACAAACGGACGGGTAATTTATCGGCTTTTAACAAAATAATGACATTTTTGGAAGAATTGAAAATACATCCAAGGACAGGAACAGGAAAACCTGAGCCGTTAAAATTCGGATTGAGAGAATTTTGGTCGAGAAGAATAACTCGTGAACATCGTTTGATTTACTCAATAAAAGATGAAGTTGTTATGGTTGAGATAATTTCTGCAAAAAGCCATTATGGAGATAAGTAATACAAAAAAAATCAATAATTATTTAACTTTCTTATCAAAAAAACAAGCAAATCCGACAATTTAGCATTATATTCTATTTCTGTATGCAATAATTTCGCTCTTTTTGCGTTATTTGATGAAGGGTTTACCGAACAGATAATTTTCAGGGATTTCGACTTCGTACTGCAAAAGTATGCTGGACTTGTTTCAGAAACTTGAACTTTGCGAGCGGATTACCCACCGTTGTCATAAAGGGATGGTTAAACGCTATCTTGATGTGGCGCAGAAAGGGCTTTTTTGTAATTTTGGGCGAATAAAATTTCCAACCATAAGAAAAAAAATAAACAAAATGGTCGGCAACCGTCGTCCGACCGTAGCGCATATATTATTTTACTGCCAAAAAGGAGTAAAATTATGGCTATTATTATCAACGACGTATCGAGGACATTCTCCGAATATCTTCTGATACCGCGGCTGAGCGAGAGAAAACACACTACGAACAACGTTTCTTTGAAAACTCCGATTTCGCGCTTTAAAATTGGCGAAGAACCGCGGCTTTCTTTAAATATTCCGTTTTCTGCGGCGAGTATGCAGGCGGTTTCGGGTGCGGAAATGGGTGTTGCGCTTGCCCGCGAGGGAGGAATGGCGTTTGTTTTTTGTTCGCAACCTATAGAAAATCAGGCGGCAATGATACGCTCCGTCAGGAATTTTAAGGCGGGATTTATTAAGAGCGACACAAATGTTTCGCCGACTACTTCGCTCAAAGATACGCTGAGATTGGTTTCGCAAACAAACCATTCCACGGTTGCAATAACCGAAAACGGTAAAAATAACGGTAAATTTTTGGGGATTTTGACCGACAAGGATTATTGGGCAAAGGAAGACGATTTGTCGAAGCCCGTCTCGGATTATATGACTCCCGTCGAAAAAGTTCATTCGTTGCCCGTGGGGGTTTCGCTTCACGACGCAAACGTTGCAATTCGCAGATGCCGCAAAGATTGTATGCCTGTTTTAACAAGCGAAGGCTACTTGGACTCCTTGGTTTTCCGCAAAGATTTTGTCGCTCACAACGACAATCCATACGAGCTCATAGACAACGAAAAACGACTTGTCGCCGCCGCGGGAATTAACACTCACGACTACAAAGAGCGCGTTCCAGCATTGGTCGAAGCAGGCGCAACCGTGTTTACAATAGACTCTTCGGACGGATTTTCGGAATACCAAAAAGATTGCGCGCTTTGGATAAAAGAAAACTACGGCGACAAAGTAATTGTAGGCGGCGGAAACGTAATAGCGGGCGACGGTTTCAGATATTTGGCGGACGAAGCGCAGCTCGATTTCATAAAAGTCGGGATAGGCGGCGGAAGTATCTGCATAACCCGCGAGCAAAAAGGAATAGGTCGCGGACAAGCAAGCGCGCTTATGGACGTGGTAAACGAGCGAAACCGTTATTTTGCGGAAAAAGGAATTTACGTGCCGATTTGCTCCGACGGCGGACTTGTAAACGACACTCAAATAATTATTGCGCTTGCGATGGGCGCCGATTTCGTGATGATGGGTCGCTATTTTGCAATGACCGACGAAAGTCCCACGCAAAAAATATCCATAAACGGACAACGCTACAAAGCGTATTGGGGCGAAGGCAGCAACCGCGCGCGAAATTGGCAACGCTACAGCGAAGGCGGCGCAAGCGGCGGCGCAATGAAGTTTGAAGAAGGCGTTGACGCTTATGTTCCCGCGATGGGCGCGCTTTCGGAGGCGTTGAGCATTTCGCTTGCAAAACTTAAAGCCACAATGTGCAACAACGGCGCGCTTACGCTTAAGGAATTTACCGATAACGCCGTATTAACGCGCATTTCCGAGCAGTCTTTTGTAGAAGGCGGCACAAGCAACGTAATGAAATTAAACGCGAACGCGAACGTATGACGACGCGGTTGAACAGAAAATCATTGTTTTTTATGCGTAAGGGCGGGTTTAAAACCCGCCCCTACATTATGTTTTTGATTTTTTGTTTATTTTTCTTTTTTATATCGTCTTTCGCTCAAAATCAGAGCGATTTGGAGCGATTGCATTCTCTTATGTTGCACGACAGTATTGTTCGCGCCGATTTTATCCAAACAAGACAAGTGGCGGCTCTTCCTGCTCCGCTTGTATCCGAAGGGCGGCTTTGGGTGGTAAGGGACAAAGGCGTAGTTTGGTTTTCGGTAGAGCCGCCGCCGATGTTTAAAGAAGTTATTCTTTTTAACGACGACAATTTATCGCGCCCGCAACAAGCAATGCTCGCCCCGCTTTTTACGGGAGATTTTTCGACCCTGCAAAGACGGTTTGACATAGAACTTTCGGAAAGCCAAAACGGCTGGCGATTAGTATTAAATCCGAGAAGCGCCGTAATCCGAAGCCGTTTAAGGCAAATAATAATAGCGGGCGCGCACGATTACAGACATTTGGACGTCGCCATAATTTCTCCCGACAACAGCACAGTAGAAATCACCATTACTCCGCAAAGACCGACCGCGCAATTTTTAACGAGCGAAGAAGAGGCGCTTTTTGAAACACCTTAACGCAACAATTTACATAATCGCCCTCATTTTAGCGATTTTTTCCATTTTTTTCAGAGTAGAGCAAGGCGTAAATGTCGATTCTTCGGTTTTATCGCTTATCGGCGGCGACAAATCAAGGCAATTTATAAGGGATTTAACAGATAACGCCGCCGACGAATTATCGCGAAAAGCATTTTTCTTAATTTTGGACGAAGACGAGTACAACGCTGTAAATTCCGCAAAAAAAGTAATAGAAACGGCAAAAAACTCGGGAATTTTCACCGAAATTTTTTCAGGAACAACCCCCGAAACCGAAAGAGAATATTTTAATTGGTTTTTTGCGCAAAGATACACCCTTTTATCGGATAATATGCGGGATGTTGTAGGGGCGGGGTTTGCCCGCCCTAATATATGCACGTCCGATGTAAAAAATGTCGCGACAATTCAAGGGCGGGCAAACCCCGCCCCTACGGGGACGTCAACACAACGTTTCATCCAAAATTTCAACCAAAGAATTTTTGCGCCTATGCCCGATTTTTACGGTGAAAATTTAGTGCGCGACCCGTTAATGCTTTTTATGGACAAAATGCTCGAATTAAGAGGAAATTCTCTTTGGATTTCGGATGGCGGACTTCTGATTTATCCGTCGGATACAACAGCTGTCCTTATAACCGCCATACTTAAAGAAAACAGTTTTTCGCCGAGAGCGCAAAACGAGCTTGAAGCCTTGATTTCACAAATAAAACAAGAGATAAGTTCAGAAATTGCAGTAGTTTCCATAGCGCGCTTCGTAAAAGTAGGCTTTGACGAAGGCAAAAGAGACGCGGGGATAATAGGCGTAATTTCGCTTACGGTTATCGCCGTTATGTTTTTGGCGATATTTCGCAATATCTTCGTTATTTTTACGGGACTTATACCGATTTTCTGCGGATTGATTTTCGCATTTGCCGCGCTTTTTCTGTTTTCGTCCGAATTAAATGTAATTGCATTGTCTATGGGCGCGTGTTTTGTGGGCATTGTAATTGATTATTCTTTACATTATTTAGTGCAAAACGAAGATAATCCCCAAAAGCGGCTTAAAAACGTTTTCGGCGGAATAACATTAGGCGTAATTTCAACGATTGCAGGGTTTTGCGCGTTTTTTATAACGCCGATTGCGGGGCTTAGACACATAGCAATTATGAGCGTTTTCGGACTTTTGGGCGCGTATTTAAGCGTTGTAATTTTGTTTCCGAAAATAAAATACGCCAACAAAAAACTGCCGATAAAGCTTCCTCAAAATTCAATTCCGCAAGTCCCGTTTTGGGCGGTAATTTTAATTGCGGTTTTGGTCGCGGCGGTTTCAATCCCCGGACTTTTGAAAGTTCGCTTTAACGACGGCGTTGAAAATTTCACAAACCCCGCCCCGCTTCTCGAAGCCGAGGAAGCGCTTTTAAGAAGATTTACGCAAGGCAGTCAAGCAAACAGATTTTTGGTAGTCGTCGGCAAAAACGACAATGAAATGCTCAACGAATTATCGCGGGTATCAATACAACTTAACTCGCTGAAAAACGAGGGCGTTATAGGCGGTTTTCGTTCAATCGGACAATACGTGATAAGTGAAGAAGTCGCCGAACAAAACCGCAAAAATCTTCTTGAATTAATAACAAAAAACGACGGAGAAGTGCTTGCTCATCTGAGAAACCTCGGTTTCCAAGAGAACGTTCTGCAAAATTTAGTGAATGAATTATCGACGGAAAATTTTGTGCATTTCGACATAAACCAATTTTTTGCTTCTTCGGTATCGCGCGATTTTTCATCGACATTTATCCGCAACGATACTTTATCGGCGGCGCTTATTTTGCTCGAAAACATAAGAAATGAGGAACGGTTGAAATCGCTTGAAAACAGAGAAACGGTTTTTTATTTTAACCGAATTGGCGAAATCAGCGCAATTTTGCAGGAATATCGAGAAACAATGCTGAAGACAATAATCATTGCGGCGGCGGTAATTTTTATGTTTCTGCTGATTTATTTCAGCGTAAAAACAAACTTTTTATCAGCGATTACCGTGATAATTCCGCCGTTTTTAACCCTAATTTTAACGCAGGCGATTTTAGGCTATTTCGGCGTTGAGCAGAATTTAATGCACGCCGTCGGACAACTTCTTGTCTTGGGAATAGGCGTAGATTACGTAATTTTCCGAGCAAAAAGCAAAAAAGCCCCCAACGAAACCGAACTCGCGCTCTTGCTTTCCTGCATAACCTCGTTTATGGCGTTCGGACTTCTGTTTTTTGTAAACACCCCCGCGCTGAGGTCAATGGGCGAAGTAGTGGCGCTGGGCTTGGTGTTGTCGTATTTGTCTTCGTTTTTGGTGAGGAAGAGATAAAAAAAACTGAAATCTTTCATTTCTATTAACGGGAATATTATAGGAGGATACATTAGCGATGGTGTTTTGCGTCTCTTTTTTATTTGCGCAAATATTATTTTTGTAAAAAACAGAGAGGAAAAATAATGATAAACGAAACAATGTTAAATGCCACCGACGCGAATCATGTTCAGCGAGACCTGAATTTAATGATGGTTTATGCTACGGAAGGTTATGCCAGAAGGCACGGCATTTCCGAAAGCGAGGCGTTTAATCTTTTCCTAAGATACTGTATAAATGATTATTTTCGCAAATACTACGGCGTTTTACACACGCAGGATTTTGATGAAGACGTGTTTTTGGCGGAAGATTTGATAGAACGAGCCAAGGAACGCGAACTGCAAGGAGCGGACAAATGATTTTGCATCACGGCTCAAATTGCGAATTTGATGTTATATCTTTAGAAAAATCTAAAAACAGAAATCAAACGACCAGATTTCGTTTCATACTCAAAAAGCGGTTGCAAAATTAAAACTTGTAAGGAGAAGCAAATGGAGTGTGTAAAAGACATATACATCTACAAAGGAAAAGATATTTCGTTTCTTGTCGTCAAAAAAATTGAGCAAGTCGTTTTTTTGATTGCCCAAAAGAGCGGAAAATCCTTTGAAGAAGCATACTCGGCATTTTTGAACTCACAAACATACGCGACATTGCAAAATACAAACACTCTTATGTGGTATGAAAATGCGGAATTCATTGTCGAAGAATTTTACCTGAACGGCTACGTGTAACGAAAATACCCAAAACATTAATAATTATTATTCAAGGACGAATTCCTGTTATTATTTTTATTTCCCACCACCTACCACCATCCAAATATTATTTTATATCAAAAAAACGGCAACAGATTTCTAAAAAAAACAGGAGAAAAAATGCTGGAAAATGGGCAAACCCCCTCTAAACACTTGACAAATACGTTGCGCAAAACGTATTTTATGCCTATATTAAGAGAAAATGCGAATAACTCGCAAAACGGCTTCTCTTCTCTTCTCTTCTCTTCTCTTCTCTTCTCTTCTCTTCTCTTAGAGGAATTGTATCTAAAAATATAAGTAATTGCGAAATATGTCGCGATAAATTTTTACCGCTAAAAAAATATTTTATTGAAAACGCAAACATTTTTATTTCGTTTGCGTTGGATATTGTCTTTATTATTCCGAAAACAAGAAATAAATTTTCAAAGGAGATTGTTATGCCTCACGTTCCGGCTACGCCTGCTATAACGGTTGAATTTATGTGTACCGTTTGTGGTAAGACGACATTAAGAAGCAAAAGATTAGGACGTCCCGAGTCGGGGAAGTGTCCGAGAGCGATAACGGCGGGGCGCCCGCATCGCTGGGTAAAAAACAGGGAGATTAAATAATGAATTTGAGGAAGATAATAAAGATAATTAACAAAAAATCGACTGAATAGTCGGAGAAGGAGAGAAGATGGGAATAATGGACGACCTGAAAATCACGCAAAAGTTGGGAGAGGAAATCTCAAAGCAGGTGGAAAAAGGTATTGACTTTGCCGTTAATAAGACAAAGCAGGTCGCAAACGAAAAAATAGGCTTGCTGAATGCGGGCGGGGCTGTGGAGCAGATCGAGGTTTATGATGATGTGCGGTCTGTCGTGTCGGAAGATGAAATCGCGAATATTGTAAGTATTGACAGTTTGGAAAATCTGCTTACAAAAATTCAAAATTCCGAAAACGCGGACGAAGTGCTAACTCACTCCATTGAGGCGCAACTGCAGGTAATAAAAGTGCTGAATTCTCCCGAAATGGCGTCAAGTCCGTTTGATACGATGATTGCGCAACTTAATAGAGCCGTAAAGTTTGCGGCGAACGAAGAACAAAAAGAAGACATACAAACGCGTGCTTCAATTATGGCGAATAATATTGTCTTTTTTATGGAAGCAAAACTAAAATACGAAGAAGATAAAAATTCGCAAGAGGGGAGAGAACTGCTTAAACAAGGTTGTGTTTTGCTCGCGGAATCGTCGGTATCAATGGCTATTCCTCCGTTGAAGGCAACAGGCGTTGCTAAAATGGTTGCCGCCAATATGTTCAAAAATGCAGTATCGGGAGGCAGTGATAGTTTTTTGAGCAAAGTTATCGGTTGGTGGGGCAAAAAGAAGGATTTAGAAAAAAGCAAAGCTGAGTTTCAGAGATTTGTCGCTTTGTCTGTCGATAAAATTAACAAGTATCACAATCTTTTTGGAGAATCGATTATTTTGTCGGAACTTGTCGAGCGTTATAAACCGATACTTATTGAGCAGAAAATGAAAAACCTGCAAATTCTTGCACTAAAAGAACCCGTCGGCTCTACAATGAAAGGATTTATGTTTTGGCTTCCGCTTCTTTTGGGGTTCGTGACGGTCGGCGCTATAACCGGTTTGATAGCGGGTAATTTCGGAATGGGCTTACAAATAGCGGCGGGTCTTTGGCTTGTGGGACTTGTCTTAACCTTTATCGGCAATTTTATCGGAATAAACAATGAAAAACGTTTATACGGCAAAGCAAAATTTGCATATGAACGTTATCAGAAAAACTTTGAGGGTTATTACGATAAGATTATCTCAAAAATAGGTATAGGCGGCAGTGCGGACGGAATCGCAGAAATGAGCAATAAGCAACTTAAAGATGACAAAGCGATAATAGACCGTTATGTTTCGGTGCGAAACGACAGATACAATAATCTCGGTATAATTCAAAAAGGTAAAAAAGCCTTACAGAAAGTATAATCTGGTGAAACGCTTTCAAAAGAAAGGAGGATAATATGGCAAATTTCAGAGCGATATACGAAACCAAAACAGGCGCAAAATTTCATACCAATGTTTCCGCTACCACAGCAGGCGAAGCAAAAGAAAAAGCCAAAGCAAAACTTGCAAACAGTTCGAGCTTCAAAAAAATTGTAGCTGTTGTGAAAGTGTAGGCTTGTTTTAGTATTCGGGGCGATAGTTTTTTCTATCGCCTTACTCAAGTTTCTTAAAGTATTGATAATTCTGCATTTTTTCAAGAAAACGCTTGAAATTTTGCTTGGAAAACCTGTGTGGAGAAGAGGAAATTAAGAAAAATTGTTAAATTTCGGCTTCCCCCTTGACTTTTTCTTGTAAATATATTATATTATTAGGGTAGAGAGTAGGAGACGGGTAGTTAGTTGAATTGGCGGCTGCCTCTATTGTTTCTCCTAATCTCTCTATTTTAACAAGTTCTATAGCGTGCATTCTACATTTTTGTTCTCTTAAATCTATAAATTCTCTTGCCGTAATATAAACAACGGCGCAGTAATTCTTACTTATCGGTGCACATAACCTTATTATTTTTGCGCTGTCGCCCTCTTTGCGACTATTATGCTCTAACACTTTTACGGCATTTGGAAATATTTCGTCAATTTTAGATACGACATCAAAGTGTTCTTCGGCAGAGAAGCCGTTTTTAAGTGTATTTTCTAAGCCATACACCATTTTGCCCAGAGTTTTACTTGAAATTATAGCTTCTATTCCATCTTTTGATACAAGCGTTTTTCCTTGCAATTCTTTAAGTTTTTGTTTTGCTTTTGCAATGTCTCTGTTTGTATTTTCGTTTTTTGTCATTTAATCGTCCTTTTTTTCCGAGAAAATACTATAATCGCACGATGCGAAGAAGAAATAAAATAAAATACGGAAAAAAGATTTGCCTTATCTTATTTCCCTTCCGCTCCCGTCGCCACCTGTCGCACCCATTTCCGTATATTCTACATAAAGAAAGCGCTTGAAATTTTGCTTGGAAAACCTGTGTGGAGAAGAGAAAATAGAGGAAAGCGGATAGAAACGAAGTAAAAATGGCTTTGCTTTTTTAATATCCGCTTTTTTTGTTTGTGCGGAATGTATATTTATAATAAAAAAGGAGAAAAAATGCCAATAATTTCGGATTTTTATGGGATCTTTATAACTATGTATAAAGGAAACGAGCATAATCCGCCGCATTTCCACGCGAGATACGCAGAATATAAAGCAAAGTTTGACTTTAACGGAAAAATAATCGAAGGAAAATTTCCGCCGAAGCAAGCAAGATACATAAAAGTTTGGGCAGAACTGCGCCGCGAAAGTTTGCTCACCGACTGGGCTTTAGCAATGGAAGGCGAAGAGCCGTTCAAAATAGAACCATTGAAATGAGCAATATATGCATTCGCTTTATTATAAAAATTCAAAAGAAGTCATAACGCCCATAAAAGTTGAGGCGCTTGATGATTATGTTTTGCGTGTTTTATTCTCGAACAGCGAAGTAAAAAAGTTTGACGTAAAGCCATACTTGCAGTATAAAATGTTTGCTCCGCTAAAAGACAAAACATTTTTTGCTCAAGCAACAACAAACCTTGACACTGTTTGCTGGAACGAAAAAATAGACATAGACCCTGAAGATTTGTACTGGAATGGTTTTTTAGAAACAGAACAAAAATAGTTAACTCTCACTAATCTCCAAGTTGTAAAAAAATTCCCCCATCTTATTTCCCTTCCGCCCCCGTCGCCACTTATCGCACCCATTTCCGTATATTCTACATAAAGAAAGCGCTTGAAATTTTGCTTGGAAAACCTGTGTGGAGAAAAGAAAGTTGAGAAAGGCGGATAGAAACGAAGCAAAAATGGCTTTGCTTTTTTAATATCCGCTTTTTAGTTTGTGCGGAACGTATATTTATAGTAATTATTAGGGGAAATCTGTGATTAGAACAAAAAAAGAAAAGACTTCCGATGTCCGAATTATCGGCGGAGTCGTTTTTCTATCAAAGAAAGGGATTAATTATGGATTGGGAATTTTTATGGTTTCTTGTAATTGTAGCCGCCACGGTAGCAATAACGCCTTTTGTTCTTATTTACTGGGACAATTTCGGTAAAAAACAAGGACAAAAAATGTTTGGCAGGTTAAAGACGATGTAGGGGCGAAAAATCTTTCGCCCTCATTTACGTAGGAACAAAATACAAAAAACCACCAAATCTTCTCACCTCCACAAAACAGCATTTTTTCTGTCGGTGAACTTTCTTCCGCCGCCTTCAAATGTTCCAATCACAAAAACGGGACCGACGGGGGCTATTCTGCCGAATTCGTTTCTTCCGTCCCACGAAAAGCGGGTTTGGGCGGGGCTTTCAAAAGTTCTCAGCAAATTTCCGTCCATTGCGTAAATTTCTATTTTTACAGTTCCGCTTCGGGGCTTTGAAGCGGTGATTATAAGGCTGTCCAAATGCCCGTCGCCGTTGGGGGTGAATTTTTTGCTTGACAAATTTATGGAAAAATTTCTTTGCGGAGTAAATCTTAAAACTGCGCCCGGATTTGCAGTGCCTGCGAAAACATTGTCGCTGTCAAAACCGCAGCCGTTTATGTCTCTTCGCTGAACGGTTGAGCGGTCTCTCGAGTCTGTCCAGATGTCGCGCGTAAAAGCAATGCTGTCGATTACGCCGAACGGTGCGACTAAATAAATGGTATCCTCAAAATTGTTTATTTTTCGCCAATTCGGCACTCTTGTCATTTCTACTAACCCACTGCTTTCTCTTTCACTTACGCATAGAATTCTGTTTGGCGGGCATTCGAGGCGCGGTAAATTTACAACGCTTCCGCCGACAAGCAAATGCCAGCCTTCAAGCGGAAAACACTCGTTTTTCCAATAAAGTTCTATCCATTCCACACTTGCTCTTGCATCGACTTCGGAAATGACGACCGAGCCTTTTTCCGCGAATAAATTTGCTGTCCAAATTGTGTCGAAAAATGTTTGATTTTCTATGTTTATTTCAAAAATTACAGACGAAGCAAGCGGTTTTGTCAGTGAGATTTCGCCCGAATTTTGGCTTAAATTTTTGCCTTCGATTTTTGCGGTTCTGCCGAAATTCCTGTATAAAATCTTGATTGCAAATTCGTTGCCTTGGCGCTCGATTTGATATTCGCGCAGAACGCCGTTGTTGAAATTTTTGATTTTTCCGACTGTTGGGATTTCTACATTCCAAACGGGAGACGCGAGCATCGCGTCTCTACACAATAAGGATTGCGGGACTAGGGAAAATCCGTTTGTTTCGGGGGTTGTCGGGTGAACTTTGTATCTGCCGTTTTCAAAGGCGTTTCGGAATTCGGCGATGGTGTCGTTTGCGCGGATTATTACAAAGCCGTCGTTTGCGGCAAATCCGCCGCAGATGGTTATTAAGTTTACGGTTAAAACTACAACGTCGTCGGGAATTTCGTGGCGAAACTGCTCAAAAATCGGGATTATTTCTCTGCTCAAAATTATTGCTATTTGCCCCGACTTTATTTCGCTTGTTCCTGTAATTCCTTGTGGGATTGCGCCTCTTTCGACGGGTAAAATGTTGTTGAAAACGGCGCCTGTAAAAAGTCGCATTCCCTCTATGGAAACGGTTTCGTCGCCTAAATTTACGATTTCTATGTATTGATGCGCTCTTGCGGCTGTTCTTCCGCCGATGGGATTTCGCATAACTTCGCTGACTTTTATTTGCGCCAAACACGGAAAAAATGCTAAGAATAATATGTGAAAAAATAGTGTTTTTTGCAAGTTTTTATTTCCCGCGCTGTCCTAAAGTTTTGCATATCGGATACGTAATTACATACGCGAGCAATCCTGCGGCGGTTGCCAGAAGCGCGCTTCCTATTATGAAATATTTTCCGCTTATTATGAAAAATTCCTTCTTGTTTTCGGAAAAAAGCGTGATGAGCGCCTGCACGTTCGGCAATTCTTCGACTTTCGGCGGAAACGCTGTCGAGCCAACCCATACTCCCGCAATAATAAGGAACGGAATCATAGGCGGAATGGAAATGTTTGAGCCTAAAAATGTCAGCGGGCGGTTGAGTTTCAGGAGCGTTGCGGATATAATCGCCGCCGCCGTTTGAAATCCGTAAATAGGGAAAATCCCCCAGAAAATGCCGAGCGAAAACGAAATTGCTGCCTTGTTCGGCGTGGTGTTCGACTTTAGTTCGGAGACAAAAACGTTGTGGATTTTTCTGAAGCCCGTTTTGGTGAAAAACCAGCTTATGCGCACGCTGTCGCGAAAAACTCGGTAATGTGAAACCCGCTCTTCTTTCGGCTGATAAACCTGCGGTATGGCAAATTCGCCCAACTCTATGCCGCCGTAAGCAGATTTTACCAAAACTTCCTGCTCAAACTCAAATCTGTTTGTTTTTAATTTGATGTTTTTCATTTTTTCTATAGGATAAACCCGAAATCCGCTTTGAGTGTCGTTGAGCGCAAATCCCGTGTAAATTTTTATCCACATATTTCCGAAATTTCGCGCAAAAAGGTTCTTTTTCGGCGCGTTTTCGCCTTGATTTTCGCCAGTTCTTGCGCCGACAAGCAGTTTTTCGGGATGTTTTTCGCACTCGTTTCTTGCGATTTCTATCCATTCGCAGAAATGTTGACCGTCCGCGTCCACCGTTATTGCGTGCGTGCAACCGAGAGAAATGGCAATTTCAAAACCCTTGCGAAGCGCCGCGCCTTTTCCGCGATTTTTAGGGAATTTATGGACGTTAAGATTGTCGAATTCGCTTAAAATTTGCGTTGTATTGTCGGTTGAGCCGTCGTTTATAACGATAAGATTGTCGCCAACCGATTTTTTCGCCTCGATTACTATGTTTTTTATAGTGTTTTCGTTGTTGAAAACAGGGATTATTACGCAAATTTTATTCATATTGTCTCGCTTTGTTTTTTGTAAGATCCACAAGTTTTATATTCAGCGCTTCGGCATAGCGGCAAAGTTCGCTGTCCGCCGATATTAACAAATCAGATCTTTGCGCTACTTTTAGCACTACGGAATCCGCCAAGCCGAGTTGGTCGAAAAAACCTTCATTTGACGCCTCTTCGGATTTAATATACTCTTCAATGCTTTTAAGATATATGTTTTTTACCAAATACAAATATTTGTATTTGTCATCTCCGCTTATTCGGTTTAGAATATTGTCTGTTTCCGTCAAAACGTTGGGGGTTGTTATTATATCACACTCTTCCTCGTTTATTATTTCGCACAAATAATGAAAATCCTCACTATTCCAGTCAGATTTTCTGGCGTAGTTTCCGATTTGGTTTTTATTTACCAATCCTGCAAGATACAGTATAAAAGCATTTGAGTCCAGTACTATTTTACGCATTTTTGTGCATTTTTATAGAAATAATGTTTCCGTTTTTATCTAACACAACTTCCTTGTATAATCTTTCGTAATCAAACAAGGCTTCGTAAGGCGACCTTTCTGTTTTTGACGATTGCGCTCTCTTAAATACGTCCGCTCTCGGAGAAAGAAAAGAGAATGTAAAATGCACGCCCGCGACGTCTTCCCATATTTCTTCCACTCTGACATCTTTTATTTCTTCGCCGAAAATGTCGGGAAGTTTATTTTTAATTGCACCAATTCTTTCTCTCTTCAAATCTGTATTAAGAGCGGTTGTCGTAGCGGTGCGTGTGCGTGTAAACATAGTCTGCCTCCGTTGTTTATCTTTATCAAAGCTATAAAATACGTTTTGCCGAAAAAGAAAAGAGGAGCAACCGTCAGCACCAACTACTTCTTTCGTAATTTCTCGATATATTCGAAAATTCTCTCGCCTGCGACTTTCCAATTTAAGCGGGTTTCGTATTGCTCGAACGACGAAAAACATAATTTTTTGTAATTCTCATAATCAGCAAGCATTGCTTGTATATATTCCGCATATTTCTCACCATTATCAGTCCGTTCAAATAATTTTCCGTTTTTATTGTCAAGAACGGCGCTTGCCACTCCGCCCGTCTTTGTTGTCAAGCTTGGAAGTCCAAAACTTGAAGCCTCACAAAACACTACGCCAAAACACTCAGCGCGGGTCGGCAAAATAAGAAAGTGCGCTTTTTCAAACAAATTATCAATCTTTTTCTTGCCTGCGGCTGTCGATTTTGAAACAAATCCGTGATTTTTTACATAATTCGGCAATTCTACGGGGCAATCTTTAATTCCTATAATATCCAAACGAACGCTAACGCCTTTTTCGTAAAGATTTTTTGCTGTTTCCAATGCTATGTCGCCACCTTTTCGTTCCCAATCTACACCTATGAAAAGCAAATTGCATTTGTTTTTTTCTTTGCTTTCTATAATTTCGGCTATATTGTTCTTTGTCCGACCACATTCAATATTTGCTCCGAAAGGCACAACTTTTATTTTGTTCGGATCGTTAATTTTATAGTTGTTTTTTGCTCCGTTTGCCGCCCATTCCGAAGAATACAAAACCAAATTGCAGTTATTTAGGGTTGCCTCTTCCATTTTTGTGGCGATTTTTATTGTTTGCGGAGAAAGATTGTAATAACCCGGATAATAATTCAACATACCGCAAAACTCTGCTACATCGGTATAAAGCACTTTTAATTTATCTGTTTTCAAGTAAGCCAAAACAATCGAATCGTGAGAAAAAACAACATCGACATCGCTTGGCAACTGATTTTCTATTTGTTTTGCGTAAAATTTTGCAACTCGTATTGTTTGTTCGCCAATATATCGCTTGCCCAAAAATTTCCAAAACAATCTGCAAATTTTTGCAAAAGCCCTTTCTGCCTTGCTTCTTTTGGCGAATAATTTATCAATTATCGCAACTTCTCCTATTTCGCGCAAGGTTTGCGAAATATAATATATTGAGCCGCTCCAAGCATTAACGTCGCTTGAGTCCAAAGTTGAAATAAACGCTATTTTCATTGGATAATTCCAATTGTCAAGCGTTTAGAGAGGTCTTGTTCATTTTTTTTGCCCATTTTGTTTTAGTGTTAAGAGTTAGTTTTTAGGGAGAATATACGTTATTTTTACGACAGTTTTCGGAAGTAATTTGTTTTCTATGAATTTTCCGACTTCTCATAAAAAACAACAGATTAAGCAAAATTGCGAAATTACTGAATTACTATTGACAAACGGGAAAATAATAGTGTATATTATATAAAGACAAAATGGGCTTTAAAAGCAATACAATGCGTGGGCGAACATCGCGCGAAAGGTTGAAATTATGAAAAAAACAATTTTTGTTGTGGACGACAACAATACTAATTTGTCTTTGGCGGAAAAGGCATTGCAAGAGCAATATCGGGTGATAACTCTGCCGTCGGCGGAAAAAATGTTCAAATTTCTTGAAAAAACAACGCCGGATTTAATTCTGTTGGACATTGAAATGCCTGAAATGGACGGATTTGAGGCGCTGAGCCGTCTGAAAGAAAATAATGCGGATATTCCCGTCATTTTTCTGACGAGCCTTATCGACGCCGAAGTAGAAGCGAAAGGCTTTCAGCTCGGAGTAATTGATTTTATCACAAAGCCGTTTTCCGCTCCCGTTTTGGAAAACCGCATAAAAACGCATTTACATATAGACGACATAATCCGCGAACGGACGGCGCAACTGCGGAATTTGCAAAATGCCATCATATCCGGGTTCGCAGATTTGTTGGAAAGCCGAGACGAAGAAACGGGCGGGCACGTCGAACGCACGTCAACATACATCCGAATATTATTGGATTCCTTGTCGGAACGGGGAATATATGCCGATGACATCAAGGAAATAAACAGGGAATCGTTTATTTCGTCGGCGCGTTTGCACGACGTGGGAAAAATCGCTATATCGGACACAATTCTGAATAAACCCGGCAAGCTGACCGACGAGGAATTTACAATTATGAAAACTCACGCTATTGAAGGCGAGCGGGCTATCGACAAAATTGCTTCGCGGACGTATGATGTGGAATTTTTGAGAAATGCAAGAATTTTCGCAGGCAGCCACCACGAAAAATGGGACGGAACAGGCTATCCGCGAGGGTTAACAGGCACGGATATTCCGCTTCAGGGGCGGCTTATGGCGATTGCCGACGTGTACGACGCACTCGTTTCGGAGCGCCCGTACAAAAAGCCGTTTCCGCCTGAAAAAGCAGTGGAAATCATTATGGAAGGCGCGGGAAAACATTTTGACCCTTTGGTTGCAGGCGTTTTCTACGAGGTAAGGGATAAATTTGAAGCGGTCGTTCGATGAGGCATACGCGAAAAAACAAAGTTTTCGCCTAAAGGTTGCATAGAAAAAAATGTATAAACAGGAGTATGAATATGGGAAAAGTCGGCATTGTTAAACAGCACGGTAAAACGATAATTATATTAGCGTTGTGCCTCAGCATTCCGTTTGTGGCTATTTGGTATATCTCGTCTTATGTAAATAAAAATATTTTTTACGAGCAAAAAAGCAATAACCTAATGGCGTTTGCCAGAATACTCGATTCCCGACTTGCCCTCGGCGGTTATAACGAATTATTGACTAATGTCGGTATGGAAAACGCCTCGCGAGAAGAGCAGATTATGGCGCTGAACGACGCATTGCGCGAAATCACCGACGATGTAGCTCTCTCCACCCCGGGCTTGGGCGTGGGCTATTATTCCCGAGAGCTGGACGCCATACTTACTTACGGTCCTTCCGCCGAGCATCAGAGCAGAGTAGGCGTTGCCATAGGCGAATATCATCCCGGTCGGCAGGTTATGGCAACGGGCGCCGCTAAAGTTTCGATGGGAACTATGGTGCGCGGAAATATTATGAACGCAATGTTGCCGATAGTGCGAAATGGCGAAGTAATAGGCTATATTTGGTCTAACAATCTCGTTTCCGAACTGGAACAAACCCTTTCGCAAATGTCGCAGATTGTATTGTTGTTGCTTATACTCTCATATATAATTGTGCTTGCCATTATAGTGTTGTTTGTTCGCAAAATGCTATTAACGGAGCAAAAATTTATGACGGCTCTTTCGGAAGCTCTCGAAGAAGCAAGGGTCGCCAATAAGGCAAAAAGTACGTTCCTGAGCACAATGAGCCACGAAATCCGCACGCCGATGAACGCCATTTTGGGCATTACCGAAATACAGCTTCATAACGAAATGCTGGAGCAAGACGTAAGGGACGGGCTCGAGAAAATTTACTCTTCGGGCGATATGTTGCTCTGTATAATCAACGACATTCTTGATTTGTCAAAAATCGAAGCGGGCAAATTTGAACTGGTTGCCTCAAAATACGAAACGGCGAGCCTTGTCAGCGATACGGCGCAACTGAATATGATGCGTATCGGCAGTAAGCCCATAGAATTTGAACTGCACATAGAAGAAGATTTGCCGACAATGCTATACGGCGACGAACTCCGCATAAAACAGATTTTGAACAACGTACTTTCCAACGCCTTAAAATATACGTCCAAAGGCACGGTAAAAATGTCCGTTTCATCAAACCCGATTGAGGGCGACGACGAGATAACGACCTTGGTAGTCAGCGTAAGCGACACGGGGCAGGGTATGTCAAAAGAGCAGGTTGACAAACTGTTCGACGAGTATTCCCGCTTTAACCTCGAAACCAATCGCTCTACGGAAGGAACGGGGCTTGGAATGAGCATTACGCGCAAGTTAATTCGTATGATGAACGGCGACATCTCCATAGAAAGCGACCCCGGTGTAGGCACAACTTTCACCGTATTTTTGCCGCAGGGTAAGGTCGATACCTCCGTATTGGGAAAAGAAATGGTAGAAACCCTGCACAATTTCCGCTCAAGCAGTAGGGCGCAAATGAAGCGCACCCAAGTAATACGCGACCCGATGCCATACGGCAAAATATTGATTGTGGACGACGTAGAAACGAATATATACGTCGCAAGAGGACTTTTAACGCCATACGGATTGAACATCGACTCGGTTGACAGCGGATTTGCCGCAATAGAAAAGATTAAACAAGGCAACGAATACGACATAATATTTATGGATCACATGATGCCGAAAATGGACGGCGTGGAGGCTACAAAAATCATCAGAGATTTGGGATATACTCACCCCATTGTCGCATTGTCGGCAAACGCCGTGGTTGGTCAAGCGGACGTTTTCTTGAAAAACGGTTTTGACGACTTTATTTCCAAGCCAATCGACGTGCGCCAATTAAATTTTGTCCTGAACAAATTGATACGCGACAAGCAACCGCCCGAGATAATCGAAGCCGCAAAGCAACTAAACGCGCTCAACAAAAAAGCGCAGGACGCCGCCGAAGCGGTGCAACCGAGTATTGACCCGCAACTTATAGAGTTATTCTTGCAAGACGCGAATAAAGCCATCGACGTATTAGACGCGATTATCGAAAAAAGCGGCTCCTACAGCGCGGAAGACATACGGATGTACATAATATATACGCACGGAGTGAAAAACGCGCTGGCAAACGTGAATAAAACCGACCTCTCCGCCACCGCTCTTAAATTAGAACAATTAGGGCGGGAAAATAATATAGAGTTAATAGCAAGCGAAACGCCTGTTTTCCTCAGCGCGCTCAAGGACTTTGTAAACGAACTGTCGCCGCAAAAAGAAGAACCCGTCGAAGACCCCGCAAACGAAGACAAACCGCTTTTACGCGAAAAACTGCAAGAAATCAAGTCCGCGTGCGCAGATTGGGACAAAAATAAAGCAAGAGAGTCGCTTGCGGCATTAAAAGAAAAATCGTGGTCAAAGCAAACAAGAGAACTCTTAGAAAAAATCAACGAGCAACTGCTTCACAGCGATTTCGATGAGATTGAGAGTGAGATTGATAAGTTTACCGAGGGGTTGTGAGGTAAGCGGTGAATTTTTCGCAGAAAGCCTAATTCGGTTGTGTGGATTTTATGTAAATCTGCGATTAAATCGGTGATTTCGGGCATAAATTTCTTCTCGATAATCTAAAATTTGTATTCATACACAAAAACTTCGTTTTTCTTTTGTCCGGTCGAATAATTATATACCACTGCTTCTGCGGCTGTTTTAGAGAGACCGCAGTGTTCGTAAAAACCTACGTTGCACGTTAAATCGGCTATAAGATAAACTGATTTTGCACCCTTAGAAGAAAAATAGGCGGACGCTTCATTCCACAGCGTTTTTCCGATTTTCAATCCTTGCGCCTGCTTAGATACCGCAAGCAATTCCAAACTTCCGCCATAGTTTTCAATCCTGCTTTCCAAAAGTTTGCCTATAACCTGAAAATTTGCCGATATGTGCTCCGTAATGTCTTTTCGCTCGGTTTCGGGAGCGCATAAAAGCGCAAGCGCGGTCGGCGCCAAATCTTTTTGCAGTAATCTGTAAATTTCTGTTTCCCCTTTTACGGAAGCCAAAACAGCCCCGACAACATTACCGTCTGTTTCCGCGACTTTGCCGAATGTGGCGGCGTTCAGGAAAATGCTTGTATAAACGCCTAACAATGGCTGATAGAAATCCGCGTTCGGGTCAAAACTCCCTAAATTCCAGCCCTCGCCAAAGGACTCTGCGATAAGCGATTTTATGGCGGGATAATCCTTTTCTTCAATGTCGCGAATGATTATGTCGGTCATAAAAGTTCCTTGTAAAAATGTTTTGTTTTCGATGGAGAAAATACGTTGTGCCATAAACAAAAAGAGACGAGAGTGTTGGGTCTCTACGAAAAATGGCGAAACGCCTAAACAGGCAACTGCGCTATAATCAATCCTACTATTATACCAAATAATGTAAGCACCGACGTCATTCGGCTTTTTGTCATAATTGCGGACTGAGGTATTATTTCGCCAAAAACAATATAAAGCATAGCTCCGCCTGCGGCAGAAAGCGACAACGCAACCGCAATATCCGAAATACCGCCGATAAAAATTCCCAAAATACCGCCCAAAAGAGTTGTTGCGCCCGACAACGCTGTTAAGAAAATCACTTTCCATTTACCGATTCCGCCTGCCAACAACGGAGCGGCAACCGCCATTCCTTCGGGGATATTATGGAACATTATCATAAGCGCCAACAACAAACCCAACTGAAAATTATGACTTCCGCCCGCGCCGATAGCCATTCCCTCGGGAATATTATGAAAACTCATAGCCAAGAGTATAATCAATCCCGAACGAAGCAGTCGAGTCGGATTTTTTATCAACCGGCTTTCGTGATACATTTCTTCGTAAGTTGTGTGTATATTCAGTTTTTCTTTTCGCTTTATGGTGATTTTATCAACAATGCGATTTAGTCCCATTACAATAACAATTCCAAGCGCAAGCCCAAAAATAGAAACAGTTGTATCGGCAAGTTCGAGCGCTTCGGGAACAAGCCCAAAACAAACAACGCTAACCATAACGCCTGCCGAAAAAGATAAAAGCCAACAGATAATTTTATCCGATGGTTTTTTCAACAAGATTGCGGCAACAACACCGCCCAATCCCATTCCGCAAATGCCTGTAATTGCGCTTAACAAAACTATTTGCAAGATATCGTTAGTCATTTATTTTTCCTTTCTTTAATTTTCTAAAAATACGTTATTTTGAGATGGTTTTTGGAAGTATTTTGTTTTTGGCGGTTTTTTTTATGGAAAAATATAGGCATAAAAATACATTCTGCACAAACCTCGCAAATATTTTCCGAATATTGCGCGAATGAAAACCCATTCTCACTCTCTTACTACAATAATTCTGCCATCAATTTTTGTATATCCTTGCTTTTTGTAATATTCGTCCACGTCGCTCATAACGTAAACAGTGCCTGAATAATCTTTGCAAACCTGCTCAATAAGACATTTCCCGAAACCATTGCCGCGAAACTTTTTGTGCACAAGCAAGTCGTGAATATAAACGCCGAAACCGTAATCGTCTCTCGCCCGCACAAAGCCGCAAAACACATCGCCGCTATATCCGACATACACGATACAATTATCAAGCGCAATTTTATATTTCTCTGCGCCGTTTTTGTCGCCCGAATAATCTGTCCAGTCGTCCTCGGAGCGCATCAAGTCAAACAGGGCGGCTTCGTCTTGTTTTTCGTAGCGTTTTATTTTTAGCGCCATTATTTTAACCCCTTTTTGTATTCCATTTCGGGCTTTATGTTCTGGTCTTTTAAGATTTGGGTTTCCTCTCCGAATTTAGTTGTTTTTTTGATTTTCATATCGCGGTTTCTCCTTTTTTGCTGTGAAAATACGTTCTGCCAAAACCCCAAATATAATCTCTTTTTATATATTTTTCCTGTAATCTTCGTCTTTTATTTTTACAAATCCGTTGCTTAATAGTATTTTTATTGATGTTATTCGGTGCTTTTTATTAGATTTTCGATTTCCGCAACTACGAAATTGTTGTCTAATGTGTGAATTGCCTCAAATGTTTTTTCGATATACTCAAATATGCCGCGTTCTCTAAATAAATTATAGACATTACGGGCAGTTAAATTGTTTTTTGCACGGTATTGTTCTATCAAAAAAACTGTGTATTTTTCGATATTTGTCATAGAACAACCTCCGGAATTTCAAAAAGCCCTGTTTTTTGCTCGTGGTCAAAAACCATAAACAGAAACAATCTGCTGAATTGCCAAAGTCCGTTGCTTTTATCTTCCAAAAAAGCGTAAGTTTTTGAGTTGTAAAGCAAATTCATTGCTTCATTTACTCCGATTTTATACTTTTCGGCAATAAAATCAATCAATCCTTTTGTAATCGCAAAGAGCAAAAAGGAATATTTTTTATCAGGCATTTTTACCCTCCAGAAAAATTAATTTGTTCATAATTTCTTGCGTTTTAAAAACATATTGATTGAACAGTTTTTTTATTTTCAGTCGTTTTAATGCTTCCTCTTCGTCGTAAATTTCATTTTCCAATCCTGCAATAGTTTCATAAACATCGTCGTCGGCAACGGGACCGATTATTAACTCGTAATTTTCGTTTTTATGTACCATTTTGCGATTTGCTACAACAAAATGAAGCCATTCGACATTCGGCTCGTCAAATTTTAATGTTTTATTTTCAAAAACATTTGCTTCGTTAAATTCGTAAATGTTAACTATCGGCGTATATCCGCGAAGTTTTACAACTCTGCGGGCAAATGCTTCCGCTTGCTCGTAGTTGGTAGTTGTATAAAATCCTCCGCCGAAATCCATTGGGTGAGTAGGAGCAAGTAATTTTGGATTTTCGACGACTTGATTGCTTCCGTGATATAATTTCATTTGTTTTCTCCTTTGATTGTATTCAAAAATACATTCTTTTTGAGATGGTTTTTGAAAGTATTTTGTTTTTGGTAAATTTTGTTCGTAATAGATAGTTTTTTCACAAATATTTTCCCGATATTTCCTTGAATATATCCTGCGTTTTTGTCTTAAATTTCTCTTTCGGCGAAAATTTTTTGTCGAAACTTTCTGCTTTTTTCGGGTCGATTTCGTATGCTTTGCCTTCGTCGAATACGCCTTTTATTCCCGTTAATGCGCCGTCAAACAATTCCAATGCCAGCAATGCCGCAGGAAACTTTTTTTCTTTATCGGCGATGTTATATTCTTTCGACGGCTTAAATCCGAATTTTTCGTAATATTCGCAAAAACCGTAAATCAAGATTGCCTTATATCCCATTTTTTTTGCTGATTGCACGGTGTGATTTATCAATTTTGCACCGATACCTTTGTTTTGATATTCGGGCAAAACGCTTACGGGACCAAATGTCAATACTGCGTGCTCTTTTTCGCAATCGATTACTTTTGCTTGCGCATACATAATATTTCCGACTATTTTTTCGCCCGAAACCGCCACAAAATCTAATTCGTGAACAAATTCTTTCGTTTTTCTTAAATTGTGAACAAGCAAATGCTCGTCGCAACCCGGGACGTGAAGGTTCCAAAACGCTTCTCTTGTTATATTCTCAACTGTTTCGTAGTCGTTTTCTTCCTCGAGGCGAAGGGTGATTTTCATTTTTCCTCTTTTTTATTTGGCATAATTGCTCTCTTGTTAAATTTTTGGGGTTTTGTTTTCGATGGAGAAAATACTATATTCAGAAAACTCAAAGCAGTATTATTACTATTTTGCACAATTTTTATAATAATTGGAGTTGCAACAGAAGCGAATGTAGAAAGTAGAAAAGAAGCAGAAAGTAAAACAGAAGAACACATTTCTCTTTGGAATAGAAACGGCGATAATATTAGACTTGAAGGAACATACATTTATGCTACTGAAACATTTTGTTTTACGTTAAGAGGGTGTAGTTCTATAAGAACTGCTAGCGTAAGATTACAATCGCGAACAGACAGGAATATCGTCGCTATTTTAGTTAATGATTTTTGGCGAGAGTCATCTCGAATAGACAAGTGGAATAATTTACAATATCGCAACTGTATTAGATTGAACCCAATTATGTTTAATATGGTCAAAAATGAATTGATTATTACTATTTGGCGATAAATTTAATCTGACAGAACAGCCTTTTTCCTCTGTTCTTGTCTTAACATTTAATTTTAAGGAGGTTTTTTATGGAAAAATGTTTCAAAATGTTTTTGGCGGCAATGTTGGTCATTGTTGGCGGGGTGTCAGCTCAAATCAATTGGAGAGCGGACAATATTACAATAACAACGGAAGAGCAACTGAGAGAATTGGCTCAGTTGGTTAGTAGTGGTGCAAGAAATTTTGAAGGTCAAACCATTACGCTTGCCAATAATATCGACCTTACAAACGAGTGGATACCTATCGGCGATAGTACTAATACATTTTGGGGAACGCTGTGCGGCAATGGTAATACTATAAGAGGTCTTCGTATTAACAGCAATCGTGGCACTCAAGGATTATTTGGTCAAATTGGTGCAAGAGGAGTGGTGAAAAATCTTCGAGTTGTCGATGTTGATATCAGAGGAAAAGAAAATATAGGTGCGTTAGCAGAAATAAATCAAGGAACAATTGCTAACTGTTATGTTTCGGGAAAAATTAAAGGGGACGCGCATCTTGTTGGCGGATTAGTTGGACTTAATTTTGCTGTCGGTAGAATTATCCGTAGTTCTTCATCGGTAAATGTAGAAGGAAATGACCAAGTTGGCGGACTTGTAGGTGTTAATCACGAAGGCAGAATTACTAATTCCAGTGCAACCGGAAATGTAAAAGGAATTTCTGCCGGTATAGGCGGATTAGTTGGAAGAAATGTTGCAAGAGGCTCTGTAAGCAGCAGTTATGCAACAGGAAGCGTTGAAGGAAACACCAATAATGTCGGAGGATTAGCAGGGAACAATGAAGGCGAAATTACAAATTCATTCTCTACGGGAAATGTAAAAGGGCGTGCAATGATTGGTGGCTTAGTGGGTAGCAACACAAACAGAAGCGCCAGAATTGCCAATAGCTATTCTGTCGGAAGCGTAATAGTGCAGGGACAGGCAGGCGATGTCGGCGAACTGGTAGGAATTAACCAAGGCGGCACAATTACCGAGAGTTATGCAATATCTGGTAATATTGAAGCATTGATAGGAGTTAGACAAGGAGGCACCATTAGCCAAAGTTCAGGATTAAGAACTGCGGAACAAATGAAACAGCAAAGCAATTTTAACAATTGGCAGTTGTTTAATGACACTTGGGCAATTCAGCCAAATGTCAATAATGGTTTCCCGCATTTGAGAAATGCCGGCGTAATTGACGGTTTATATACTCCTCGTGATGTCAATACAATTACAAGACCCATGAGATGAAGATAGGAAAGGAGGGTATTATGAGTGTTTTTAAAAATATATCGTTGGCAGACGAAGAACGAGAATTTGGAACAATAGACAAATGGATTTGCTCTGAATGTGCAGAAAATACACATTGGGAACAAATAGTTGCAGACAATTTGGAAGAAAGAAACTGTGATTATTGCCCAGAAAGCAATAAATCTGCCTCTGTAAATGTGTTGACAGGAAAAATATTAGCTGAAATAAAGTTAAAATATATGCCGTGCCAAGAAACTAATGTATCTCCTTACCCTTGCGGTATTAATGTTTTCGACACGCACGAAGTGTTAAGCAAACTAGGGTATGATATGATGGAAATACCCTGCGGACGTGATATTATTGAAAGCATTCAAGGCTACAACGATATTTGGGCTATTAAATCCCTTTCGGTGTAGGCGGTTAAAGCAGTCGATATTTCCGACAGGATTTTCTTGTTTGTAGAGACACAATGTCTTGTGTCTCTTTTTATTTGACGAAGAGAGATTTTCATTTTTCCTCTTTTTTTATAAAATTCTCCTTATTTATACAACCCAAGAAGTTCATCTGGTTTAATATCTATTTTCGCTACTCCAAGTCTTTTTTCTCGTCTTTCAAACAACTTCTTAAGCGAAATTTTCTTATCTTCAAATCTGCCGTAATGCAAAAAATTGTGGCAATAACTGCATAATGAAACTATGTTTGCCAAATTGTCAAGCCCTTTTTCAAAACTACCTTGATAAGAAATAGGAATGAGATGATGCGGCTCGGTATAATTGTTGCCATTCTTTTTCAAAAACAATCGCTCTTCTTTTTCACATAATTCACACTTGTAATTTGCACACGCAAGCGCTTTTTTGGAAATTTTAGGGTCGCGTTTGTATCCAGTTGGATTATTTTCTGCTTTTTCTGCTGGCGGGCAAGGCGTATCAGGAATCTCTATATCTGTTGTTTCAGGCAAACCGTCAACTTCAAAGATAAACTTTGCATCTTCTATTACATCAGACAAACTTTGTTTATTTATCTCTTTTTTTGCAATAACAAAATTGTTTGCGTTAACAGTCCTTTGGGTTTCTGTCATATCATTTACTGTCGAAGTAGATTTTTACCCGTCTGCAATTAAATTAAATACATCTAGCCATTTTAGAAAAGAACTATATTTAGTTACTGCCTTACGACTGTCCTCATAATTTTTCTTATGAGGAGTCGATTCTTTTTGCAATTCTATTTTTACTGCTTTGAGAATATTACTTACAACACAAGCAAATTCATCATTATAAGTTTGATATTCAAACAAATTGCGATTTTTGTAAGGTTTCATTTTTTTTAAACGGCGACAGTATGGATCAACAGTTTCTTTCTCATCTAAATTTCGACATTAACAGCCCAATCTCTAAATTTCTTTTCTTGTTCTTCTACTGAATTCATTTCTTATCCTTCCTTATACTCAAAACTCGCCTTAATTCTGCTTCGTCGCTAATCCCTAACTCCGCCAAAACTTCCGCTGCCTCTGACTTTGTATCACGAATCATTTCTAACAACAAAAATTGCGCCGCATCCAAATTTTCGGAATAAGTGTTTATTGCACCTTCCGCTTTTCCGAGCACTAATTTAGCACGAGGAGTAAGTGGAATAATCGTGCCAGCTGTTGCAACATCAGCAACCCCCATCTCCTTTTCTGCTCTTTTGGCAACTACATTTAACAAACATTGCGCTATGGTAGGCGAAGTTGCCGTTGTGTCTTCTGCATTTTCTGCGACTTTGTCGATGTAGATTCCCAAATTTTTGAGAAACCGAGCAACTGACGAATTTTCCTCTTTGGCGATTGCCAACAAAAGATGCTCTGTTCCTACATAATCCGACTTAAGTTGCAGGGCTTCTTGCCTCGCTGTGTCGATTATTTGTTCTAAACGCTTGTTCATATTTTAACTCCTTGTTAAATTTAAGTTTTTATTGTGTTTTACCTTAATATATACCAAATGATGACAAAAAGTTGTACTTTCAAGAAAAAAGTTGCATTTTGTGTGTGTTTGTAAAAACTTATTGACAAATTGCGCGTAAGATATGTATTTTAAGTACAAAGTAGGCACTTTTTTTGCTATTGGTGTGAAATTAAAAAGGGGGACAAAATGTCTTACGTAAGTATGAATATAAGAATGAACGACGAGATTAAAAAACAGGCGCAAGAACTGTTTTCAAATCTCGGAATGGATATGACAACGGCAATAAACGTTTTTTTGCGACAAGCAATTTTACGCAACGGATTGCCATTTTCTGTAAAATATTCTAAATTAAACAGAAAAACAATTGCGGCTATTGAAGACGTAGAAAATGGAAAAAATTTAAGCCCTGTATTTAATTCGACGGAAGATGCCAAAAGGTGGTTAAATGCTTAGATTGCAAATGTCCAATCAATTCAAAAAGGACTATAAGAAAATTACAAAGCAAGGTAAAAACGTTGACGAATTGTGGGCAATTATTGAGAAATTACAAAAGCGCGAGAAACTTGACGAAAAATTCAAAGACCATTCATTGAGCGGAAACTATAAAAATAATCGCGAATGTCATATGAGTCCCGATTGGTTGTTAATTTACAAAGTTGATAATGAAAAATTGATTTTGACTGCCGTTAGAACGGGGTCGCATAGCGAGTTATTTTAGTACGGTCGCCTCCGCGGGCAAAAGCGAGGGATAGCCTACATTATAAAAAACTCTGAAATAAGCGACTGTTGCGGCAAAGACAAGTCCGCCGACAATCAGTAAAATCGGGAAAAATGCGCCGATAATCAGCATTGAAATTCCGCCGCCGACTTTGTAGCACATTTCCATAAGTTTTTGGTTTTGGGGAGCAAATGCGTGTAATATGTAAAAAACGAGCGCGACCGACGAGGCTGATAACGCGACAAAATCGCCTGCGTTAAACGCTAAAGCAACCGACAAAATTATACAGAGCATCGCGATAAAATGCGCCGTTCTTTTGCCGAAAAATACGGCGGTTGTTATTTTTCCGTTTGCTTTGTCGCCGTCGTAATCAGGCAGGGTGGAAGAAATTGAGCCGCCCGCCATCATAAAAAAGTAAGGAAGCATTGCAAATAAAAAATCAAAATGGGAGGCGAACGTCGTCCCTAAAATCCAGCCGACCGCAAAGGCGACTGTTCCGTAGCCTAAGGCGTTCGATAAAAAGTCCAAAATCGGTCGTCCCGAAAACGAAAAGGGCTTAAAGCAATATAAAACGCCTATGCCGAGCGAAAATGCGGACAAAACGGAGATTTTCGGAAAACCGCAAAAAAACGGGATTGTTATGGAAAGCAAGGCAAGAATTATCGTCCAAATCCACGCGGTTTTGTTTGAAACGCCCGCTTTTAAGAGGAGCGGGAAACCCTCGTTTGCTTCATCGACTTTTCTGTCGGCGACCTGATTTAGCACATATACCGCGGCTACCGAAAGCGAAAAAAGGAAAATTTGGGCGATTGTTTGAAAGCTTATCATTTGAAAAAAATCGTTGGTTTGCGTGGAAATTCGGTAGCCGAAAAGCGCGAAACCCCAAACAGGAACAAGAATAATGGGGCGGGTGATGAATATAAGGTCGAGTAAAAATTTTGCGGCTCTCATTTTACTCCTTGCTGAAACTCGGATATTCGTGGTTAAAGCGCATTTTGTAGTAAATTCGGCTTAAAATTACCGTGGCAAACACCAAAATTGCATAAACGGGAACAAAAATCGCTATCATTACAGATAAAATTACCACGGGATAACGGAAAGTTTTGAACGCGTTTTTGACGTCTTGCGCGATGTATAAACGGAAGAAAAGCGGAATGCAGATTGCCGCGGGAATTGCCATAATCCAAAGCGAGTGCGGGATAAAAAACGCCGTCAAAAATGAAATTACCACGCAGATTGCCGCTAAAAGCGAGGTGTTTTTTGCTCCGAATGCGACCGCGAACGTGCGCTTGCCTACGTTTTCGTCGCCTTTTATGTCCGAAATTGTGGAAGTCAAATATACCGCGCCGTTGGCAAATGCCGCCGAAAGAGCAAATAAAAATCCAACCATAGGAATTCCGAAAGGGGGCGACAAATTTACGCCGCCCGAAGTCGCGCCGATTTGCGTTGCATACCAGCCTGCGTAATATGTTAGCATTCCGTGTCCGAGCGCGTTGGCGATAAATCCGCCCCAAGGTCTGTCTTTTAGTTTGAACGGCGCGCAATTATACAAAAAACCGAGGAAAGCAGCCGTCAAAATTATGAAAACGCTTACAAGATCGAGCCAAATCCAAGCGATAACGACCGAAAACGCAAGAAGCAAAAGCGCCTGAAGCCACGCGGCGCCGACGGGAATATGACCGTTTGAGAGCAAAAAAAGCTTGTTGTTTATTTTGTCGCTTTTGCGGTCAACAATCTGATTTACTATATATATATGGCAAACAACGGCGGTGAACGCAAAAAACATTTTTACAAAAGGCGAGGCAAAATCGAACGAAAAATCGAATATTTCGCGAGGTTGCGCGGTCGTCCAACCCAAAAAGAGAATTGTCCAGACGGGAACGAGAAGCGTCGGGCGATTGAGAAAAAACAAATCAAAAACAAATATTGCAACCTTTTTTAACGGCATATTTACTCCAAAAAGAACAAATTTTATGCAAATATACTATTTTCCATTGACTTTGTGCGGAAACATATCGTATTTTACCGATGAATTTTATTTAAAAAAATCGCGAGTATTAAGGAGTATTGAAAATGCCGCAACACAAATCGAGTGAAAAAAGATTGAGACAATCTGCGAAAGCAAACGCATATAATCGCGCTGTTCGTTCGCAAATCAACACCGCCTCAAAGAAATTGGCGGCGGCTAAGGGTGAAGAAGAAGTTGCTTCGGCGCTCAGTAATGTTCATTCCGTTCTTGACAAAGCAGTCAAAACGGGCGTTATCCACAAAAACAAGGCGGCAAACCGCAAATCACGTTTGGCAATAGCGGTAAAAGCTAAAGCCGCAGGATAAGTTTTAATGGAATATGTTTTAAGCTGGCAGGCGACCGTCGCAATCTTCGCGGTTGTAATGGTCGTTATGTGGTTTTTGGGCGCGATATTCAAATGTCCGAGACCTCTTGCTATTCTTATTGCGGCGGGAATTGCCGTTGCAGTAAAACACTATTGGTGGTTTATTGACGCTAAACTAAAAGACTGGGCGCGCTTTATGGGACTTGACGTGTAATTTTTACGCGTTTCGTTGTATTTTACTTTATTATGCTCGCACATTTACGCAGTATCGCACTACAGGGAATTGACGCTTACGAGGTGGTTATCGAGTCCGATATTACCGAAGCGCTTCCGTCTTTCGCTATTGTAGGACTTCCCGACGGCGCCGTTAAAGAGAGCCGCGAAAGGGTAATGTCCGCAATAAAAAACAGCGGTTTTGAATTTCCCGCCCGTAAAATCACAATAAATATGGCGCCTGCCGACATCAAAAAAGAGGGAAGCGCCTACGATTTACCCATTGCTTTGGGCATTTTAATTTCCACAAGACAGATAGAAAACCGAAACAAAGACATTTGCATTATAGGCGAATTGGCTTTGGACGGCTCGCTTCGTCCGATAAAAGGCGTTTTGCCGATAGCTCTTTCCGCGCGAAAACATAATTTTTCGGCTATTATTGTTCCCAAGGAAAACGCCAAAGAAGCAGCCGTCGCGCAAGGTTTGCCCGTATTTGGCGCGCAAACGCTCAAAGATGCGATAGATATTATAGAAGACAACAGCGAAATTGAACCCGAAACCTGTGATATTAACAAGCTTTTCAGCGAAAATCAAAACTTTGCCTTGGATTTTATAGACGTAAAAGGACAAATCGTCGCAAAAAAAGCGCTCTTGGTAGCGGCTTCGGGCGGACATAATATGCTTATGATAGGACCTCCCGGAAGCGGAAAAACGATGATTGCCAAACGAATACCGTCAATTCTGCCGCCGCTTTCCCTCGACGAAGCCTTAGAAACAACCATAATTCACTCAATCGCGGGAAAATTGCCGCGAAATATGCCGTTAATAACGGCGCGCCCGTTTCGCTCGCCTCATCATACAGTTTCGGACGCGGGACTTATAGGCGGCGGAACATATCCGCGACCGGGCGAAATAAGTTTGAGCCATCACGGCGTTTTGTTTTTGGACGAACTTCCCGAATTTGATAAAAACGTGCTCGAAAACCTCCGTCAGCCGCTGGAAAACAAGAATGTCGTAATAAGCAGGGCTGCCCAATCGCTGTCTTTTCCCGCGGATTTTATGCTTGTAGCGGCAATGAACCCCTGCCCTTGCGGACATTTGGGCAACGAAAATCACGCCTGCACTTGCACCAAGCAGAAAATCAGAAACTATATATCCAAACTTTCGGGTCCGCTTTTAGACAGAATAGACATTCACGTCCGCGCCGCCGCGCTTCCGTACGAAGATTTGGCAAAAACGAGCGGTACTCAATCGTCCGCCGAAATGCGAGAAAAAGTGATACGCGCAAGAGAAATCCAGCAAAAACGCTTCGCCGACCGAAAAGGAATTTACTGCAACGCAAATATGGAGTCAAAAGACATAAGAGCATACTGCATTCTCGAAGACGGCTGTGAAGAAGTCCTCAAAAAAGCAATAGACCGCCTCGGATTATCGGCGCGCGCCTACGACCGAGTCCTAAAAGTATCGCGAACAATCGCCGACCTGAAAGGCAACGAGTTGATTTCCAAAGCGGATATCACCGAGGCTATTCAGTATCGGAGTTTAGATAGGGCGGTGGTTTAAAATTTTTGCAAATGCGGAAAACCGTTATTTACATTCGGGGCAATTCCCAAAATGTCTGTAAAATAAAGAATATTCACAAAAAAACAAATAATTCTCTTTTTTCGCGTTGAAATATAGTATTTTTCCCATAGCGAAAACCACAGCGACCATAAATTGGTTGTTGTTTGTCGTTGCAGAAATGCGCGATTTTTTTATTTTTGTACTATCAAAGAGGTGTCGCGCACGTCTGTGCTGCCTCTCCTCTTTGATAGTATGTAATCAACAATCAATAGGGCTGTTGTGGTTTTCGCGAATGATAATAGTTCGGCGGCACAGACCTTTTGAGCTCAATCGGAACTGTTTTGTTTGGACTTGTAATTTGACTTTTTTTATTTTACGGGAGGTTGCTTTATGAAACAAGCAGTAATATTATGCGTTTTTATGGTTTTAGTGTTGCCTATTACGGCATTGGGTCAAGTTCGAACGTTCGTTAAAGAACATACCTTAACAATGAGCGACGACGACAGCAGAAACTCGGTGCGGGCAAGAGCGCAAGAGCAATTGCGCACAATGATTTTATCAGAAGTCGGTAGTTTTGTGCAGTCAAACCGTTCGTCAGCTATGACTATTTCGGGCGGCAATGTCGAAGATATTTATAGGGAAGCGGTAAATATAAGCACGCAAGGCAGAGTGAGTTTGAGAGTTCTTGACGAGAGGTTTGAGGGACCCACTTATTGGGTAAGAGCAGAAATGAGAGTTGATGTCGGAGAGATAAATCGTAATTTAGAAAGAAAACAGAGAGAAGTAGAAGAATCTGAACGCAGAAGACGACTTGATGCGGAAAACGCCGAAAGAACAAGGCGACAAAATGATGAGGCTGTCGCTCGACTTCGCTCACAAATAGAAATCTCTCAAAAACAGGTCAGCGAATTAGAAGCAAGAGAAGCGGAGGCTCAAACAAGAAGAGGCGTTGCGACAGCAAGCGCAAGTCGTGCAAAAGAGGCAATGGATAAAGCTCAGAACGACCACAGAGAAGCAGTTGCATTATTGGGCGCCAATCCTGCAAGCCAACCTGCTCAAAGAATGGTAAATATAACTCTTGAAGATTTTAACTCTGCAAGAAGAACACACGCCGAAGAAGAGGCAAAAGCAAATACTGCTGAAAACGTGTGGAGAACTGCCGATACCGATTTGAGAAGAGAAAGGGAGCATTTAGAGGGGCTTCGTAATCAATTAAGACAGTTAAACGCAGGCACAATTTCGGCGGAATCGGTAAATACTCAGCGTTCTTCGGCAAGAAACACAACTTTGTCAGAATTGAGCGACACTCGAAAGCAGTCGCACAAAACCGAAATAATATTGAATGCCGAAAAATTCACAAGAAGGAGAAACGCAGGCATCGCATTAATGGCGGGTGGTTTTAGTTTCGGTATTATAGGTGTGGCTCTTACGACAAGTGATCAATTCGCGTTAGGAGCTTTGTTTGGAGTGCCAGGGTGGCATGCATTAGCTGCCGGTATTCCTATTTATATTACGGGGCAAGTAGGGTGCAACAGAAGCAAAAGAGCCGAAAGAATGATGGCGCCGTCTTCTGCTTTTATTATTCCGAATGGTGCGCAATTTGTTTGGAATTTTTAAGTAATTTTGCAAGGAGCGTATGAGAGGCGCGTTCTTTCTTGGTGGCAAAACGTATTTTTGCTTACAAAAAAGGAGAAAAAATGCAAATAAGCAACGATTACAAGCAATGGCTGATAGACCTAAAAGGTCGAATTCGGCAAAGTCAGATAAAGGCGGCGATAAAAGTAAATACCGAACTTTTACGTCTGTATTGGGATTTAGGGCAAGATATTGTCGCCCGACAAATGGAAACATCTTGGGGAAGCGGCTTTTTTGAGCAGTTGAGCAAAGATTTGAGAAGCGAATTTCCTGATATGAGCGGATTTTCGGTGGTTAATTTAACTTATTGTAAACGATTTTATTTGTTTTACGGTCAGGCAGTCCCAAAACTTCAACAAGTTGTTGAAGAAATTCCGCAACAACTTGCGGCGGGCTTACAAGTATCTGAAAACAAAGGAGATATAATTCGCCAACAAGCTACTGGCGAATTGTACAACCACCCAATTTTCCAAATTCCTTGGGGACACCACATACAACTTTTTTCCAAATGCAAATCCGTAAAAGAGGCGTTGTTTTACATCAAAAAAACCATAGAAAACAATTGGAGTAGGGACGTTTTGGCATTGCAGATAAAATCGGATTTATACACAAGACAGGGTAAGGCGATTTCTAATTTTGTCAATACATTGCCTGCGCCAAACTCAGACCTTGCACAACAAACGCTGAAAGACCCATACATTTTCGATTTTTTACAACTTGCAGAGAATTACAAAGAACGAGATGTAGAAATCCAACTCACTAATCACATTACCAAATTTCTGCTTGAATTAGGCAAAGGTTTTGCGTTTGTCGGCAGGCAGTATCCTCTCCAATTGAACGAAAAAGAATATTTCGTCGATTTGCTTTTTTATCATATACCTATGCAATGCTATGTGGTGATTGAATTGAAAAACAAAGATTTTCAGCCAGAATTTGCAGGTAAACTCAATTTTTATTTGACGCTTGTTGATAAAACAATAAAACGCCAATCTGAAAATCCGACTATCGGCATAATGATGTGTCGCGGAAAAGATAATTTGGAAGTAGAATACGCCTTGCAAGATATACACAAACCGATTGGCGTAAGCGAATTCAATTTGGAGAAAATATTGCCCGATAATCTGAAAAGCAGTTTGCCGAGTATCGAGGAGTTGGAGGAGGAATTGAGGAAGATGGGAAGTTGAGACGACAAAAAACAGCAAAAAAAGGGGAAATGCGAATTCATTTTTTCTGCGGAATGCCAAAAAGCACCAATGAAAAGCCGGGGGCTATTCCGACATTTCATCGTTTTCTGCATCGGGAAAATACTTTTTATTTGTGGTGGTTTACGAGATTATTTTGTTTTTGGTGAAAATAGTTGGAAATTGACGTATCTCAAACAGAAGAATTCAAGAAATTCATAACCAGATTGCACATAATTTCTTTTTCTTCCGGTTTCGACAGCGCGAGCATCAAAGTCATTGCCGCCAAAGTATTATTATCTATAAGCAAGTTGTTGTTTTTATCTTTCAGCGCGTTATTCTTATCTAAAAAATACACAAACAACGCCGCAGCAATTCGTTTGTTTCCGTCTGTAAAAGAATGGTTTTTTACTACAAAATACAATAAATTAGCCGCTTTTTCCTGAATGCTCGGATATAACTCCCGCCCGTTAAATGTTTGATAAATCGCTCCAAGCGTTGCCTTAAACGATTGGTCTTTTTCGTTTCCGAAAAGCGAGCTTTCTTTTCCGAATTTCATACTGTTTACAAAGTTTTTCGCTTCGTCGTATTTTAATTGCCAATTACCGTTTGTTTCGGATTTTGGCTTTTGCAAACATTGATGGTCATATTGGTCGAGCAAATCCAAGCCGTGAGAGAAATCCTGCAATATTTTAGCAACACCGCAAACTTCGGGAATATCGCTTCTTGAAATAATTTGCAATGCCTTGTTTAATTGCTCAAGCCGTTTGTCGTTTGTTGCAACTCCTTTTAATAGATAATCTTTGAGAACTTTGTTTGCCCATTTTCTAAAGATTGTTGCATTTCTTGAGTTAACTCTATAGCCGACGGAAAGCACTGCGTCGAGATTATAAATCTTTGTTTGAACGGTTTGTGTTTTGTTGGGCATAGCACCGTGTTGAGTGGTATGTTCCATTTTGGAACTAACCACTTTTTCGTCCAACTCTCCTTCATTAAAAATATTTTTCAAATGCTTTGTTATCGCTTGGCGTTTTGTTCCAAACAACTCGGCGATTTGCGCTTGTGTTGCCCAAATCGTATCGTTACGAAAATCCGCCGAAAGAGATATGTCGCCGCTTTCGCCTTGATAAATTACTATTTCCTGTTTTTCTGTCATTTTTTTCCTTTTGATATTATGAAAAATACGTTTTGTTTTCGGTGGTTTTCGGAAGTATTTTATTTTTGGTGAATTTTTGTGTTTTTGTTAGATTTTTTCATTTCGACTGTTGTTTACATTCAGGGCGATATTCCGGTATATTTACAAAATCCCAATTTACAAAAGTGTTTGGAATTAAGAAAATAAATAAATTTATAGCAAAAGCGAAAAATAAGGGCGTATGACAATACGCCCTTGTTGTTTTATTTCTGCGGGAAATTTTCAGGTGCGGTATCGAAAATTCCGAAGCCCAAAAAGCCGTGTTGCGGGCTTATCATCGCGGAAGAGTTAAATGTGGTAGAATGCCATCTGTTTCTGATGGTTTCATTTCTATTCAATTCCCAAGAATAAACTCTGTGTTCCATACCGTTTTGGTCGGTTATATAACAGTCAATAAATTTGGCGTTGCGCTTGAAAATCACACTTCTGCCTTGAATTTCGTAGGTGCCCAAAGGGATTGGAAATGCGCGATTATTTTCAAACCTAACGATTTGATTATCAGATGTTCTGAACAGCAAATCCCAACCGTTTGCACGCCTAATTCTATTTGCCCACGTTTGCCTTATTTGTTGGGTGGCTTGTTGCTGTTGCGCTAAAACCTCTTCTTCGCTAAATCCTTGAGCATCAAAAAGTCCGTGCCATTCAGGTTTTAACGGCGCCATTAAAGTCATTTTTCTGATTGTGTAATATCTGTACCCAGCACCATCCCGTGCAAACGGCGCTTCTATTCTGAAGACAAGAACATTATCATAATATATGTTCCATATATCTTGAACATTTTCAATGCGGAATTTGACATCGAAATTAACCTCTATCCCTGTAGATAGCCATCCTTCTTTTCCGACTGCCAAATTCAAATCACCGAACCCTCCCCGGTAAATTGTTAATCTCCTTATATCATTTTTAGGAAATTTCTCAATCCAAAGTTCAACCTTTTCCATTGCCATTTTAGCCTTTTCTGCCTTTTCTTTTTCTCGTTTATCCGAAATTTCTCTTGCCAAATCTCCAAAATTATGCACCAAACTTCTTGCGCTTGAGTTATCTTTCCACAACGCGCTTCCACTAAATGATAATTCTGTTGCGCCTTGCGGTCTCGGAAAATTTATATCAAACCTTTTGGTCGTATCTGTTTTGTTGACAACCGTTATTCTTGCAGGATACAAAAAATACTCCTTAACCCAAACATCTGCAGGATTTATGCTCAAAAAATGCCCGTTTTGCCTTAATGCTTGCGCTTCTGCAGGTGGCACCGACACGGTAGCGGTAGTAGGTGCGGCATTAGCGGCTTGTCTAGTATTTCTGCCTGCCCACCCCCAGTTTACAGCAAATACGCCTTTGTCTGCATTGTAATTTCCAAGCCAAAATCGAAGCCCGTCAATATTGATTACAGGCACAACATTTCCATTTTCGTCCGTCGCTTCACCGATATTAAAACTTTCCTTAACAATAGTATCGGTTGCCAAAAGTGCCCATTTTCTGAAATAATGCTCCGTGCTGTCTCTGTAAAAATTACTAAGCCGTTCATTAAATGCTTCGGTCGTCTCAAATTCTCCTCTTTGCGGAGTTATTTTAGGAAGAAATTGCTTTGCACTATTAGGCATTGGGAAGAGGCTCCATTCATTGTAAAGCACTCTATGGATAAATCTTTCACTAAATGCTTGTTGTCTAAGCAGTTCCTGATGTTGTTGCTGGGCTTGCCTTTGTGTTTCGGCAGCATTTCTTCTTGCGGCGCGCTCGGCTTCGTTCATTAAACTTTCAGCCGCTCTCAAATCTGCGTTAAGTTTTTCAAGTCCAACTACTTGCGCTCCTGTGACTAAATCCAATTGATTTATACCTCTGATTTGCCTAACCAATCCGCTTATTCTTTGCGCTTTATCTCTCGTGTTTGACATAGCCAAAATTTCTCTGTAAACAGTCATTCTTTGTTCTGTTATACCAACGCCCCTGTCTAAATCACCTCTATTTCTAAACAGATGATAGTTGCGTAAATTTTGATTTAAAAACTGAATTTCCAAATCCATAACTCTTCTCTCATAGGCAGTCAATCCCTGAGCAAACACACCAACAAACATTACCAAAACTGCGCATAGCGCAAAAATCATTCTTTTCATAAAAAGATACCCCTTTCTTATTTCGCTCCGAATTTTCCGAGCATTGGTTTTAATTGTTTCCATATTCCGTTCTCCAAATTTTGCAAAACTTCTTGATCTGCATCAACTTTGAAGTAATAACAAGTAATTTTCGTTTCTTCAGGTAGCCATTCTGAAAATCGGATTGCGTAAGTGCTTTTACTTGCCTTTCCGAGATGTTCTGCAATGCGCTTGCTGAAATCTGACGAACTGCCGACATAAATACAATGATTTAGTTCGTTTTTTTTATTAAATTTTGCAAAATGGCATTCGCATTTTTCTTGATTTTTGGCTCTGTTAAATTCTTTAGCCAAACCACTAACATCATCTGCAAAAAACAAGTAAATATACTTTTCATTTTTCTGCAGATTTTTTTCTTTAATTAAGCAATCTATTTTATCTTCTGATAAAATATCGCTTTTGTTGAATTCAAATTGCGCCAAATCTTTTTTGGCTAATTCGAGCGCACTCATATCATCAATTACTTTTTTCAACACAGAAATTTCTTTGTTTTTCCCCTTGTTGAACTCTGCGACAACATCGTCTTTAGTCATACAACCGCCTTTCCACCGTTTCTTTACGGCAAATGTCAAATTTTTAAGCAAAAAACAGCGGAAAGGCTGTCCTGCCCACAATTCAGTTTTTTGCGGAAAACGATGAATTTTCACCTGTTCTTAGATTGAATAAACACAAGGCATATAAGACAGAACAACCGGCAAGGGAAGTTCACGCGTTGTGTTTATTTACACAAAATAAAAAAATCAAAGAACATCAATGAAAAGTCAGATATTATTCCGACATTTCATCGTTTTCCGCAGTAGTAAAATACTTTATTTCTGAGATGGTTTCCGAGATTATTTTGGTTTTGGTGAAATTTGTAAATTTGTTCTAAACGCAAAACGTATTTTTGCTTACAAAAAAGGAGAAAAAATGCCTAATTCAATAGAATTGTATTCAAACGAAATAGAAAACCGAATTTTCACAATTCGCGGTTTGCAGGTGATGATTGACAGGGACTTGGCTGAGTTGTACGGCGTAGAAGTCAAAAGGTTAAACGAACAGGTAAAAAGAAACATAGCGCGCTTCCCCGATAATTTTCGCTTTCAATTGGATATTACGGAATTCAACGAACTGGTCGCAATTTGCGACCGGTTCAAAACTCTTAAGCATTCTTCCGTAAAACCGCATGCTTTTACTGAGGCGGGCGTAGCAATGCTTTCGGCGGTATTGAATACACCAATAGCAGTGCAGGTAAGCGTACGAATCATAAACGCATTCGTCGCAATGCGCAAAACCTTAACGCAAATCGGCGGCTTTATTCAACGCCTCGAAAACGTGGAACTAAAACAACTGGAAACCACCCAAAACATAGACAAAATATTTGCCGCGCTGGAAAGCAGAGACGTTATTCCAAAAAGCGGAGTTTTCTTTGAGGGAGAGGTCTTTGACGCTTATGTTTTGATGTGCCAAATCGTAAAAACGGCGCAAAAATCCATAATTTTGATAGACAATTATATAAATGAATCCACATTGACAATATTTTCCAAGAGAACAGAAAATGTAAAAGTTATGCTTTTTACAAAAGAAATATCAAAACAGTTAAAATTAGACATAGAACGATTTAACGAACAATATCCGCCGATAAAAGCAAAAGAATTCGACCTCAGCCATGACAGATTTTTGATAGTCGATGACAAAGAAGTTTATCATTGGGGCGCAAGTTTGAAAGATAGTGGCAAAAAATGGTTTGCCTTTTCAAAAATGGATTTGGACGGATTAGCGGTTTTAGAAAAAATCAGGGAATGGGAAGATGTAGAATCTAAGAGAGAAGAGAAAAGGCAGGAGATGTGATGTACGGGCAAATAATCTTTCGACCTCTAATTCGTTATGAATGCCTTTGTAATTTATTCCTTTTTCTTTGTTCGGAAAAATACTAAATTTGCTTATAAATACGGAAAACCATTGTTTGTGCTATCGTTTATTCCCCAAAGATTCTCGAGATTATTTTGGTTTTGGTGTTTTTTTATTCTTTGGCATTTAGTATTTTTACACCGGAGAGTTTATTGTAAAATAAAAAAAAGGAGAAAGTTATGGGAACAAAAGTAGTGCTGAGCGTTTTGTCGGTGCTTGCAACGGTTGGTTTTATTGCTCTTTTGATGTGGGGAATCCCGACGTATTCTGTGTGGTCGGCTGAAATGAGGGGAACTGCGGAATTGCGCCGCGCCGAAATGAACAGAAACATAATTATCGCAGAAGCGGAAGCGCGCCTTGCTGCCGAAAAATTAAACGCCGAAGCAGAAGTTGCCAGAGCGCAAGGCGCAGCAAAAGCAATGTATGCGGTTCAGGAATCGCTGTCAGAAACATATATTCGTTATCTTTGGGTGCGGACTATGTCAGGAAATCAAAACATTGTTTACATCCCGACAGAAGCCGGACTCCCTATTTTGGAAATTGGCAGAATGCGTCATTGAGAGGCGAAGGAATGCTGTTTTCTGCTCGGGAAGCCGGGTCGGGAGAGTATAAAGTTGCCGACATCTTATTAGTTAGTAAAAGCAGAAAGAAACCTTTCTGATTTTACTCTTTTGTGATGGTGTTTCGCAGAGAGAGATAGACAAGGTTATCTCTCTCTGCCTTTTGAATTATTGTTATACACCTTATTTTTTCGCCAGAGCGCTGATAAATGGTATTACACTAACTGCAATACCTGCAAAAATTAACAGATACAAACCGTTGCTAAGAAAAGTGAAAGGAGCAAATTTATTTTCGATCGCAATTATAAGCAATATTCCAATAATCGCGTTAATTATTCCAATGCTTATTGATAAAAACTTAATTTTGCCCAGCGGCTCTGCTATCTTTCCTGAAAAAGCAATTGCTATGGATATAGCGAAAATACACAGGGTAAACCACCCCGCACCTATCATTTGCAACTGGTAAAAGATTTCCCAATCTGTCAATTCATACAATCCAAATTCTTCATGTGTGCCATTGGCTGAAAATCCCATCGCGCTTCTCCAAGGCAAAAATGTTGCCAACATACCGAGCCCACCGGCTATTATAAGGGCTATTCTTTGTTTGTGCATACAAACCTCCTAAAAGTTAATAAATTAAAGCAAAAACAACGAAAGGTTGCCCTGCCATTACATAGTTTTTGCAACAAAACATGAATTCATCCGCGTTAACCAAATAAGCATTGATAAGCAGAACAACCAGTGAGGAAGTTCTCGCTTATTGGTTAACAATAAAATCAAAGAACACAGATGAAAAACAAAGAGATAAATCTTTGCAATTCATGTTTTGTTGCGGAGAGAAAATACTTTTTATTTTGGGTAGTTTACTGAATTATTTTGTTTTTGGTGAAAATTCTTAAATTTCTTTGCAATGGCAAAACGTATATTGATATAAAAAGGAGGTAAAATGTTTGTATATAACGACGACGAGCGAATAATAAACACTCCCCGATACGAAGAATATCAACGCCTTTTTTCGGAGGCGGGAAAATTGGCTGTCGCCGAGAATAAACGACTGGGAATTCCGCTGAGTTATGTGGAAAACGGCTGCGTTGTCAGAGAATATGCTGATGGTCGCAAAGAAATTTTGGGCGATGCTATACCTGATATAGTATATACAGGTCCTCGAATAATTGAGATACCAAATGCATAAAACAAAACGTCTCAGAATAATTGCAGGTCCTAATGGGTCGGGAAAATCCACGCTTTATGAATACCTCGTAAAGACCCATACTTTTAACGATTACTATTTTATTAATGCTGACGTTATAACAAAAGACCTTGCAGATTTTTTGAATTTGGCGTATTACCCTATCAATTTTTCAAAAGACGAGTTTCTTAAATTTGTAGAAAAATCCTCGTTTCAAGATAAGATACCGTTCAAAATAGCGGACAAACTTAGCATTGAAAAGACGATCGTTTCTTTTACAGACAAAGATTTCGCAGAAATTTCTTATGTTTCCGCCTGTTTGTCTGAATTTTTGCGCCACAAAATGATATTAGATTCCGAATCATCATTTGCCTTTGAAACGGTGTTTTCTCATCCGTCAAAATTAGATGAAATCCGTTTTGCAAAAGAGAATGGATACAAAATATATCTGTATTTCATAGCGACAAACACACCGTTGTTGAACATTGAACGCGTAAACACAAGAAGTGCGAAAGGCGGGCATTCAGTTCCACCTGAGAAAATAGAGGAGCGTTATTATCGTTCTCTCGACAATGCTTATGAAGCAATGTTGCTTGCCGACAGAGCGTTTTTCTTTGACAATACCATAACGGACGTAAAAAGCGAATATTCATTTTTTGCGGAGAAAACCGATAATAATTTATACATAAAAGACGGCGCAAATGTCCCTTGGTGGTTTGG